>CABQOJ010000066.1 GCA_902465775.1 uncultured Porphyromonas sp.
AGACCAACCCTCGGCATCGCTGGTCAAGATAGAGATGGCTGCTCGCTCGTAGTAGGGCTTAGGCTCTTGAGTACCTAAGATGTCACAGCGCTCTAGTTGAGCCTGCTCTAGAGTGGCTCGGTAGGGACCATCACCGAGTACGACCAGTCGCCAGTCGGGATGCTGCGCTGAGACCTGACGCCAGATAGTGGGGATGTGCTCAATGCCTTTACCCTTGACGAGGCGCCCGACGTAGAGGACGATACGCTCCTTATCGTAGGTGGATGCTAGCTCTGTGGGTAGATAGGTATTGGCATTGTGTATGACGGCAAACTTCGAGGGGTCTTGGATATGAGCAATCCGTGTGATGAACTCTGCGCTAGGCTGGCACAGTACGACAAAAGCATCGGAGAGGTTATAGATCTTTCTCCAAGAGTTACCCCATTTGCGATTCATGATGGCCCTGACAGCTCGATTGACCACTTTGCACTGCCAGTACCTATAGTGATAGGAGTCGGGGGTGGTGTGTAGCACCTGTACGAGCTTGGCGCCAGCCTCACAGGTAGCCTCTCGGAGCATGCCAGCCAACCTACGACTATAGGCAGAGTGTGAGACTAAGATGGAGACGTCGTGGGAGCGAAGGAAGTTGCTGAGGGCGATGCGGTTTTCCTCTGAGTTGATCTTAGAGGGATTAGGTAGTATGAGGGTGTCCTGTTTCGGAGATTCCTCACCTCCATTATCCACGCAAACATAGCAGAGGTGGTGCCCCCTTTGCTCCAGAGCTGTGGCTACACGATGAGAGACTTTCTCGATGCCACTAAAGAGCAGATCGATCGCATACCAGTTGAAGAAAGCTATGTTCATCTCTCCATCACGACTAGATGACTACTGGTATTTGCTGATAAAGCGAAGAATCCGCTGACGAGCCTTGACTCCTTCGATCGTAAAGGGATTGTCAAATGTCCCCAGCTCGTTCAGACGACTCAGATCCTGAGCAAGCTCTCGCCGATCTTCTGGATCTGTGATCCGCTGCTCTAGCTTGTGAGCGATACGATAAGTGATCATAGCCCACATGCACTCACGCTGCCAGTGCTCTTTTTGGTAGGGAGTAGCCCGCTCCTCATAGAGCTGATAGCTGTGCTCCAAGCCTTGGATCCAGTTTTTGATCTTCCTGGTCCGACTAGAGGATCGGTCTATGGACCCTATATTGGGAAAGTAGTAGTAAAAGGGCAGATCCGTGATTACCGTCCGAGGATTCTTGAGGATCACCTCACTCCACCAGGGGAAGTCTTCGAAGATGACCCCTTTGAGAAAGCGTACATCTTTCACCAGACTCCTCCGAAGCAGGTGACGCCACACGTAGAAGTGCTTGATCGGGTATTCAATCTTCGTATGGCTATACTCGGTGACATGAGCGAAGACATCGTCGGTCGTGTAGTACTTGATCTTATCTAGCGAAAATCGGCGCTTGAGCCCGCGAGGCATCGTATTATCAATGTTAAAGCCTAGCGCATGACGTACGAGTAGGCGAGGACGAAAGAGCGGATCTTTGTACCAAGAGACAATGTCTGCCTCCTCTTGCTCAACGAGGGCATAGGCTATCTCAAAGGTCTGAGGATGGATCAGATCGTCTGAGTCCAAGAAGTTGATGTAAGTTCCCTTAGCAACGGCCATTCCAGCGTTGCGGGCATCGGATAGTCCTCCATTCTCTTTCGTAACGATCTTAAAGCGTGGGTCTCTCTCGGCGTACTCCGCTAGGATCTGCGCACTATTGTCAGGGCTCCCGTCATTGACACAGATAGCCTCCCAGTCGGTGAAGGTCTGCGCTAGGACGCTATCCAGACAGCGTCGCAGGTACTTCTCTACATTGTATACGGGGATGATGACGGAGATCTTAGGCATAAGAGATGGACTATGGATATGGTTCAGACTATGTCGTGAAAGCGCTCGGGTATCTCAACGATGAGACAGAGTCCCAGCATAGCGGGCTTATTCCACGCATAGGGGGGACGTATATAGGTCTGGAGCTTGCGGGCTAGTCTCGTCGTACTGTCCCACGGATGAGCCTTATGGTTGGTCACCTGCTGGATGGTCTTCGACCGCTTAGCGATATGTTTGGTCCAGCCCGCCTCTCGTCGGTCGGGATCGGCAAAGCGTGCTTCAATACGCTTCATATCAAAGTAGCCGAAGTGAAAGAGGTAGAGCTGCGGATCAATGATGAAGTTGTGCCCCTTGACACGGTGAAAGCCCGATCCCCAGACGACTGGCTGAGCAATGACGCAAGGCTTGGTGTAGCGTGTCGATAGCCGTGCGTAGTGACGCTGCTGGAGGAAAGGGCTATCCTCTCGGATGTCGGGTTCTTTCTCAAGATGCTGTCCTACATCGACGCCTAATCCTGAGACGCTGACGCCTACCTTGATCTGACTCAGGTACTCCTTGAGTCCCATGCCAACGAGCGGGTCGACGACAAGTATTTCGTCTGCATCGACTCCGATGACGAGGTCGTAGCCTCCCGTGGTGAGTAGCTCCTTGGCGCGCTCCGAGAGGAAGGCTAGTCGCTCCTTTTCGGCAGAGACTACCTGTCCTTGGATCTTATCCACCGCCACGACCGTAGCTTGAGGACACCAGTCGGGTAGGGGCTGATCCTTGCCATCTAGATAGATGTAGAGATGCTCCTCACCGAGCTCTCGGCCGTAGTAGGCTGTCCATTTGCGCAGGTAGAAGTCATCATTGCGCACCATGGTCAGGGCTGCGACACGCTTGGTCTTCATAGCTAGGTGCTAGGCGTCAATGTTGGCGTAGGTAGCGTTCTCCTCGATGAACTCGCGTCGTGGCTCGACATCTTCGCTCATGAGCATGGAGAAGACGGAGTCGGCGCTGGCAAGATTGTCTATGGTCACCTGGCGGAGGGTACGCGTCTGCGGATTCATCGTCGTGTCCCAGAGCTGTATGTCGTTCATCTCACCAAGACCTTTGTAGCGCTGTATCTTGATGCGGTTCTCCTGTCCGTTGCCATACTTGGTGACGAAGTCAGCCTTCTGCTCATCTGTCCAACAATACTCCTCAATACGGTCTTTCTTGCAAAGATAGAGGGGCGGATTGGCAATGTAAACGTAACCGTTCTCAATGAGCGGACGCATATTGCGGAAGAAGAAGGTGAGGATCAGCGTGGCAATGTGCGCACCGTCCACATCGGCATCGGTCATGATGATGATCTTGTGGTAGCGGAGCCTGGAAAGGTTGAGCTCCTTGGAGTCTTCCTCTGTGCCGACGGTCACGCCGAGCGCCGTGTAGATATTCTTGATCTCAGCATTGTCTAGGATGCGGTGCTGCATAGCCTTCTCCACGTTGAGGATCTTACCACGCAAGGGGAGGATCGCCTGATACTTGCTGTCTCGTCCCTGCTTGGCGGTACCACCTGCGGAGTCTCCCTCCACGATGAATAGCTCGCACTCGCTTGGGTCTTTGCTCGAGCAGTCTGCCAGTTTGCCTGGTAGTCCACCACCCGTGAGAGGCGACTTACGCTGTACCAGCTCACGAGCTCGGCGCGCTGCGTGACGAGCCTGAGCTGCTAGGATGACCTTGTCCACGATGAGCTTAGCCTCCAGAGGATGCTCCTCAAGGTAGATCTCTAGCGCCTCGCTGACGGCGGCATCGACGATGCCGACTATCTCGCTGTTGCCGAGCTTTGTCTTCGTCTGTCCCTCAAACTGTGGCTCAGCAACCTTGACACTGACGATAGCGGTCAAGCCCTCACGGAAGTCATCGCCCGAGATCTCCTCCTTGATTTTGTCGAGGAGGTGCGAGTCGGTCGCATACTTCTTGAGCGTGCGGGTCAGTCCACGGCGGAAGCCTGTCAAGTGCGTACCGCCCTCGATGGTGTGAATGTCATTGACGTAGGTGTAGACGTTCTCCTGATAGGAAGTATTGTAGGTCAGCGCCACCTCTACGGGTACGCCCTGCTTCTCTGTCGTGTGATGGATGACATCGTTAATGAGCGACTCCTTAGCACCATCCACGTAGCGAACGAACTCGCTCAGGCCATCCTCTGAGTAGAAGGTCCACGACTTAGCCTGCCCCTCCTCATCGTGTACTCGGTGGTCAACGAGCTTGAGATGTAGGCCAGCATTCAGATAGGAGAGCTCACGCAAACGGTGCGAGAGCGTGTCGCTACTATATACTGTCTCACGAAAGATCGTGTCGTCTGGCTTGAAGGTGATGCGCGTCCCCGTATCTGAAGCCTCACCGACTACCTCTACGCCAGTCAGAGGTTTCCCTCGGCTATACTCCTGACGGTAGATCTTGCCGTCACGATGCACCTCGGCAATGAGCGACTCGGAGAGCGCATTGACACAGGATACACCCACACCGTGGAGACCTCCTGACACCTTGTAGGAGCCCTTGTCAAACTTACCGCCAGCGTGTAGCACCGTCATGACCACCTCCAGGGCGCTCTTGCCCTCCTTGGCGTGCATGTCGACGGGGATACCACGACCGTTGTCGGTCACTTGGATAGAGTTGTCTGGTAGGATCTCAACTAGTACCTCGGTACAGTAGCCGGCCAGAGCCTCATCGATGGAGTTGTCGACCACCTCGTAGACAAGGTGGTGAAGTCCCTTCTCGCTGATGTCTCCGATATACATGGCGGGGCGCTTGCGCACCGCCTCTAGTCCCTCGAGGACCTGTATGCTACTGGCTGAGTAAGCACCTTTTTCCTGTGGTGCAGTCGTTATGTCTTTCTCTTGTTCGCTCATTGTAATAGGCTTATTGTCAGGAGAGGGGGCTCTGCTTTCTAAAGATAGTGAGACTCCTCCCGCTAAGTGTCTTGAACAGTACAAAGATACAGAAAATGCGGGTATAATCCTCCTTCGAGCTTCTTTCCCTTGCAACAAAAGAGTCCATGCCCCGCAGTATACCTAGGAAAGGTCGCTCAGAGAACGAACTCATGGGGCTTGACTCTCCTAAGCCACCACTCGGTATAGCGCTTGCGCAGGGAGAGGAGGAACATATACGACGAGTAGCGTATGCCACGGAGAGGCTTTAACCCTAGGTCTTGCATCGCCTCCTCCATCTTGGTGAGGTAGGTGTGACGCTCAGGGTGATCCATATGCGTCAGCCGATGGTACGCACGGTAGATCGTCTTGAGCGGATAGACCTCCAGTCGGCGCGCCACTTCGGGTGTGAGGCGTGGCGGATCGTTGCGCAGGAAGAGGATCCGGTCACGACACGCTAGGGTTAGGTCATAGACATTCTGCGGCTTAGCCACATGCACGATGCTCGTGGCGTGCAGTCGATAGTGATAGAGCGTGCGGTCCGTGCAGATCAAGCAGGTAGCACGAGCCACTAGCCTAGGCAGTAGGTAGTAGTCCTCAAAGACCCGTCCCTCGGGCATCCGCTCATTATCAAACAGCTCACGGGGAAAGAGCTTATTCCAAAAGTGCCCAGACACCTTGTCGCCAGTCATCATCAAGGTCAAAGCCTCTTGCGAAGAGAGTGTCGTCAGGTCAGGCACCCGCATACCACGCCAATCCTTTATCGAGCCATCGGCATTGTGCCTTTGCGTAGGACAGAGCACGATGGCAGGCTGCGTGGGCGCTTGTCGTAGAGCCTCGTAGAGCGCTGACACATGGTGAGGATCTATCCAGTCATCACCGTCGATCCAGGCGATGTAGTCGCCTTGCGCTAGGTCTAGGGCACGATTGCGCAGACGAGCTATCCCGCCATTATGCTCCATGCGGTGCAGCTGCATTCGCGCATCCTCGGCAGCATGCCTGCGGGCTATCTCTGGCGAAGCATCTGTCGAGGCATCGTCCATCAGCAAGACCTCCAGATTGGGGTAGTCCTGCGAAGCGACCGATGCTAGACAGCTATCGAGATAAGCCTCCTCATTGTAAAAGGTGACTATCAGCGTAATCAGTGGCTGGGTGTCGGACATATCAAACTAAGTCAAAGTAAATGTTCAGTAAATTGCTATTAAGCTTTGCGGGTTCGTACGAAGAGCCACTCCTCGGAGGTCGCTTCGTCGATAATCTCTAGCCCCACGGAGGCTAACCCTGAGCAGATGGCTGTGCGGTCCGAGAGGAGGAAGCCACTGAGCCACACCTCGCCACCCGATCGTACAGCTGCTACGTAGCTGGGGAGGTCCTGTAGTATGATGTTGCGGTGGATATTGGCAAAGAGCAGATCCGCCTTGCTGGGGTAGACGGAGAGACGCGCAGCGTCACCATGTAGTACGCTGATCCGCTCCGTGGGGGCGAAGCCGTTGAGCTGTAGGTTGTATAGCGTATTGGTCACGCACTCGGACGATATGTCTATCGCCACGAGCGAGTCGGCACCGAGTAGCAGAGCCGCTATGCCGAGGATGCCCGTCCCGCATCCCATGTCGATCACTCGAGCGCCCGTCACGTCGTAGTCGAGTAGATGCTCTAGGATCATGCGAGTCGTGTGGTGCTCGCCCGAGCCAAACGAATTGTACGCCTCAATGAGCAGCTGTAGCTCATGCGTTGGTAGTGTCGGAGCCAGCTCGGGCGTGGTGACCAGCATGCGCCCCCGTAGTGATATCGGCTCGAAGGTCGTGCTGCGCCACGCTGCTAGCCAGTCACTGGAGGGCGCCAGCTCGTGGCGATATTGCCACGCTATATCATATAGTGTCAGGGCTCCCGCATCTGTGGCGAGCAGGCTGTCAACCTCTCCGCTCTCTTGCCAAGCGTCATCGGAAATGTAGGCATGAAGCAACCCTTTGTCAGGCTCCTCCTGAAAGCTTTCGAAGCCCCAGTCGGCTAGCATTTGAGCGAGCAGAGGCATCGCCCATTCGGTCTCGCTGAGTTGCTCCGTGGTAAAGGTGTAGTGGTGGTACATAGCGTAGTTAAGC
>CABQOJ010000067.1 GCA_902465775.1 uncultured Porphyromonas sp.
CGATGATTCTCTTGGTACCAGCTGTGTAGCTTGGTGAGCAGTGTACTCAAGTGTGGAGCTTCTTTAGATAGAGAGCATGTGTAGCAACTCAATGAGGTCTGGGTCGATACGCTTTTGCTTTTTGGTAGCCTTGACAAAAGGTACGTAGACGATCTCATCGTTGTCATACCCAATCATCACATTGCGCTGCTCATCGAGGAGAGCCTGCACAGCGGCTGCACCCATTCGACTACCCATAATGCGGTCGGTAGCGCACGGTATACCACCTCTCTGTAGATGCCCTAGGATGGTGACACGGATGTCAAACTTGGGGTAGCGACGCTTGAAGTCATCTGCGATGAAGAGTGTCTGCCCCTCGCGCTCCCCACTCTCGGTGACGAGGATGATACTGCTACTCTTGGTCTTGCGAAAGCCACTCTCGATCATCTTCTTGAGCGACTCGGTACTGGTGGGGTCTTCGGGAATGAGAGCGCCCTCTGAACCAGTAGCAATAGCGCCATTGAGTGCAAGGAAGCCAGACTCACGTCCCATCACTTCGACGAAGAAGATGCGCTCATGGCTTGAGGCGGTGTCTCTCAGCTTATCGACAGCGTCCATAATGGTATTGAGAGCTGTCGTATAACCTATCGTAAGGTCAGTGCCAGCGAGATCGTTGTCGATGGTAGCTGGGATACCTACGATGGGTAGGTTATGCTCATTGGCTAGCAGGCGTGCACCAGTGAGTGAGCCGTCACCACCGATGACGACGAGGCCATCGATCTCGTTGTCCTGGATGACCTCGTAGGCGCGAGCACGTCCTTCGGGAGTCTCGAACTCATGGCTTCGAGCTGTCTTGAGGATGGTACCTCCACGCTGTATGATGTTGCTTACATTTTCGACAGTAAGCTCTATGACATTGTTTTCGATAAGTCCTGTATAGCCTTTTATGATGCCACATACAGAGATACCGTGGTATAGTGAGGCTCTGGCGACGGCACGTATAGCGGCATTCATGCCTGGGGCATCACCGCCCGATGTGAGTACGCCAATTCGTTTGATGCGATTCATGCGTGAGAGTGTTAGTTAGATAGTTATCTATGCTACAAAGGTAGCACTTTTACCTCAAGTGTGGAGCTAGAGCGATGCGAGTAGACCATTGTCCGCAAAGCTCAGGTAGTGGGAGCGCTCGCCATCAGAGGTTACGGAGGCGTGGTAACGGCCGAGGATGAGGTGGTCGTTGAGACGTATGTTGCAGACGGAGGCTACTTGCTTGACCCGCTTGGTGAGGTCCATATCCTCGGCACTGGGCTGTAGGTGACCGGTGGGGTGATTGTGCGCTAGTATGATAGCTGAGGCGTAGTGCGTGATGGCGGGAGCCAAGATAAGTCGCAGATCGGCTACAGCGTGGCTGACTCCTCCTGAGGAGACCAATTCGTCCTTGATAACCCGTCCTGAGGCATCTAGGTAAAGGCACCTTAGCTCCTCATGGTCCAAGCTCTCTAGATGACGTCTTAAGACGCGATAAGCGTCTAGGCTACAGGTGATCGGTGTGCGCCGAGGCGGTGGTGTATCTCGCAGTCTGCGTCCCAGCTCAATGGCTGCGAGTATGGTGCAGGCGCGTGCATCACCTAGACCAGCAAATCGCTTTTTCTTCTCTCCTGGTTCGCAACCTGTAAGGTAGGCATGGTCTATCTCTAGGAGCTGACCTAAGTCGTTATCTAGACCAGTCATGATCTGCTTCGCTAGGTCTAGAGCTGAGTCCTTTTCCGTGCCAGAGTTGATGAAGATAGCCAGCAACTCCGCATCTGAGAGGTTCCGAGCGCCAAGTCTGAGGAGCTTTTCGCGAGGACGGTCCTCCTCGCTCCATTGCTTGATGGTGTTCTTAGTAGAGGCCTTGGCTAGTGGCTTGGCTGGCTGAAGGGGTGAGTCTGCTTTCATCTGGTGGTCTGTGGCTGGGTGAGTAAGTCTTGCTGGATACGCTCTAGGAGGGGTTCCCAGGGAGTGGACAGGTCAAGCGGAGCGAACTCGTGATGGCGTCGCTGCCAGGTGAGCTGCTTACGGGCAAAGTGGCGACTATTGCGCTGTATGAGACGTATCGCCTCTGCTAGATCGTACTGCCCATCGAAATGTGCAAAGAGCTCTTTGTATCCTACCGTATTGAGCGCATTGAGTTGACGGTGAGGGTAGAGCGCCTTAGCTTCCTCGACCAAGCCTTCCTCGATCATCATCTCCACGCGCTGGTTGATGCGTTGGTAGAGCTCCTCACGGGGCCGTGTCAGGGCATAGGTGAGCAGACGGAAGGGGCGGTCGGCATCTTCGCCTGAGTGGTAAGAGGAGAGTGGCGCACCGCTGCTGAGGTAGACCTCTAGCGCATGCATCACACGACGATGATTGCAATGATCTACCTTATTATAGTACAGCGGGTCGACGAGCTGTAGCTCAGCAAGGATACCCGCCAGACCTTCTTTCTCATAGCGCTCGTGAAGCTGCGCGCGTACCTCCAGATTAACAGGAGGAATGTCGTCTATGCCACTACAGATAGCGTCAATGTAAAGCATCGACCCACCGCAAAGGATGACGACGGGCTGCTCCCGAAAAAGTTGCTCTAGGAGCTTCATCACCTCTAGCTCATAGCGCCCAGCACTATACGACTCAGTGATCTCATGGGTCGCTACGAAGTAATGAGGAGCTAGTCGTCGCTCTTCTTCCGTAGGGGTGGTGGTGCCAATCGGCATGCCACGGTATATCTGCCGAGAGTCTGCCGAGAGGATAGGTAAGGGCTTAGCAGTGGAGCCTAGATGACGAGCCAGTGCTATAGCAAAGGAGGTCTTGCCTACGCCTGTAGCTCCTGTGAGTACGATCAGTGTAGGGGAGACCTCCTTCAGTTTGCCTGTGTAGCAGCTCATCGGAGAGGACGCTAGCTCTTACTCTTCATCTACGATGCTAAAGCCATCGCTGGAGAGCTCGTCAGCATTAAAGAGCTCCTCGCCAAAGGCTTCGTCCATCATTCCCAGAGGAGCATCGCTAGAGAGTGCGTCACCGCCTAGACTACCGACAAACTCCTCGGGGTTCGTCTGCCGAGGCTTCTTACCCTCTAGAGAGATGATCTGGGGGCTGGACAGCGAGCCACTATGTATCTTGACTAGCTGAAGGCGTAGATAGCGATCCTCAAAGAGATCGAAGAGATAACGCATCCGTGCTTCTGTCTCGTCAAGCAGATCCTCTAGGCGAGAGCTTTCAATATCATATTGGTTGCCTGCATCGGTCTCAAAGAAGTCGCTAGAGGCTACCTGTCCGATATCTTCCCAGCGATCGTCGCAGAGATAGAACATACCGATCGATGCTGGGTCAAAGTCTAAGGTATCTATTAGCAGATCCATGAGCTGAGCAAAGGTGGCGTCAGCCTGTATCTCAAAGTCTAGAGCGAAGGTCTCCTCAGCCTCAGAGGTTACGTGATAGTGATGTATCATAAATTGTTTCGTGCCGTGTGAACTAAATGAATATGCAGGGCTAACTCTTACGTACTAGGTTGAAAAACTCCTCACGAGTCTTCGACTCTTTGAAGGCTCCCGTGAAGTCGCTCGTCGTAGTGAGTGAGTTTTGCTTCTGTACGCCACGCATCTGCATACACATGTGCTGTGCCTCGATGACCACGATGACGCCTAGCGGTGAGAGCGCCTGCTGGATGCAGTCTTTGATCTGTGTGGTCAGTCGCTCCTGTACCTGTAGGCGACGGGCGAAGACCTCGACGATGCGCGGTATCTTGCTGAGCCCCGTGATATACTTGTTGGGGATGTAGCCTACGTGCACCTTGCCAAAGAAGGGGAGCATGTGATGCTCGCAGAGAGAGTAAAAGTCTATATCCCGTACGATGACCATCTGCTGGTAATCCTCTCTAAAAGTGGCAGCACGTAGGATCGCTAAGGGGTCTTCTTGGTAGCCCTTAGTGAGGAAGTGGAGTGCCTTGGAGACTCGCTCGGGAGTCTTGAGTAGCCCTTCACGGGTGGGGTCTTCGCCTAGCTCTGTGAGGAGCGCATTGACGTGACCTTTCATCCGCTCTAGTTGTGGCTCAGGGAGAAAGTCGCTGACCACATAGTTCTGATTCGTGTGTAATATCTGCTGGGGCTCTTCCATGTATGTAAGATGGGTTTCAGGAAAAAGAGTTTAATGATAAGTCGATGGATGGTACAGATGTGCGTAGAGCTTAGCGTATACGTACTTTCTCTCGGACGATGTAGGCTTCTCGCATGAGTCGTGGGTGGGAGGCACGCAAGGCGTTGAGCTGTTGCTGAGCTTCTTGTCGCGAACCGTAGTCGCCGACCGATAGACGCCAGAAGGGAGCGCTATAAGTGACATAAGCAGAGAGCTCAGGCGCTGCACCCCTTACTCGGCTAGCTAAGCGGTAAGCCTCCTGCTTAGCACCACGCATATTGCTCGTGTAGACCTGTATGCGATACCCCGTGCGGACGCTTGACCTAGAGGTATTATGAAAGGTCGTCTTGCCTACGAGATTGCGCAACCAGTTAGGCTGCGTGATAGTCACGTTGCCTCCACCACTTTGTGTAGTTATCTGGGTGAAGATGTCCTGCTCTTGCGTGCGCTCCTGAGCTACAAGGGAGCCAGAGAGTACGGTCACACTCAAGAGTAGGACGAGTGAATGCCTGATAGACGCTAGAAGCCTCATTTATTTGCTGTGATAATGGGTAAGAATGTATCGGCCTTGAGAGCAGCTCCTCCGATGAGCCCGCCATCGACGTCGGGTTGTGAGAAGAGCTCCTCAGCATTCGAAGCCTTGCAGCTACCTCCGTAGAGGATCGTGGTGAGGTCTGCTAGCTTCTTGTCAAAGAGCGATGCCACCGTCTGGCGAATGTGTTGGTGCATCTCCTGTGCCTGCTCGGGCGTTGCCGTCAGGCCAGTGCCGATAGCCCATACAGGCTCGTAAGCCAAGACGATCTGCGCCATCTGCTCGTGTGAGAGATGTCCTAGGGAACCACGTAGCTGCTCATCGACCACCTCGAAGTAGCGGTTTGCCTCACGCTCAGCCTGCTGCTCGCCAACGCAGAAGATGACCTTGAGCCCATGAGCGAGAGCCTGATCAATCTTCTGAGCCAGTAGCTCGGCGCTCTCTTTGTGATAAGCACGGCGCTCGCTATGCCCTATGATGACGTAGGTGCAGCCACAGGAGCGTATCATCTCAGCGGACACCTCGCCAGTGTAAGCACCCGCCTCGTGTGCTGAGCAGTCCTGTGCAGCATACTCTATGCCACTCCCTGCGAGCAGTCCCTTCATCGCTCCCAGGTGAATGTAGGGAGGAGCCAGGATTACCTTACAAGGATTGCTGAGCTTAGCCACCTGCTCTTTGATTTCTGTGATGAGTTGGAGCCCTGCGTCGAGGGTCATATTCATCTTCCAGTTTCCAGCTACGATGAGTGTTCTCTTGTCCATGATATTGTTGTGTTGGTTATTTAGTCTTGATTTGATACTCGGAGTACTTAGCCTTGTCCTCCCACTGTACGCTTTGGATCAGCATGACAAGGCAAAAGATAATCCAGGCAACGAGGAGCCCCCAACGCTCTATGTGTAGTCCAGCGTGAGGTGCTTGTCGTAGTAAGGAGGAGAGCTTTTCGTAGTCCTGATCTGTGTACTTGTCGGGCAAGTCTCGAGCAGCTCTCTTGTCCAGGATGACACCGTCAGAGACCAGTATGACAGAAGGCTGAGCCCGAGCCATCGTCTTGATCGTTGTCCCATCGCAAAAGTAGAGCGGATAGGCGGCGGCCGTCTTATTGCGCCAGCGACCACGCTCCTCGGGCGTACTGCCAGAGATGCCGTACATAGCGACGCCGACAGACTCAGCCCAGTCGTAGAGTGCGTTGAGCTTGCGTCCTATCTGTATGGGTATCGTCTCCCAGTTTGGCGTTATGACCCATATCTGCGGACTCTCATTGAGTAGCATCGTCTGAGTCACCTCTCGCTCTGTCGCTTGCTGAGAGCTCCCTCCCGCATAGATCGCAAAGTCCATGACGGGAGGCTTGTAGCCCTCCTTGATGACCCGCTCCTGGCGGTCTATGTAAGTCCAAGTGGAGTCGGGGAGCTCCTCCATATTAAATGTCTCTCGCAGCCCATTCTTCTCATAGATAAAGAGGTATTCGATCTCCTCCTGAGGCGCATTCTCAGGGACCATTGTCAGCTCTCGTAGCGAGGCGCCGACCTTGTAGGGGCGAAAGTCAATGAGTGGCAGATGCCTTAGGTTACCTCCCACGAAAATACCCCAGCCCAATAGCAGTAAAGCCGTAGCTACGGAACCAGTGATACCGCGCAAAGGACGGCTCGCCTTGCGGTAGGTGAGCAGGTAAACTATCGTGACAGCCATGAAGAAGACATTCTTGCCAAAGGTCTGCCAATTGGTCAGCTTGAGCGCATCGCCAAAGCAACCGCAATCGCTGATAGGGTTAAAGAGCGCTAGGTAAAGTGTCACCAGCGTCATCACCCCCATGAAGAGGGTTGTGCCCCAGGCTGTGATCCTCCTCCAGAGTCCCATCAAGAGAAAGCCTCCGAGGAGAAACTCAAAGGAGCAGAGTGCCACCGAGAGGGCGGGAGCCATAGCACTCATGCTCCCCAGTCCCATCACTCTGAGGTACTCCTCGATCTTGATCGCACCTCCCATAGGGTCAACCCCCTTGACAAATCCTGAGAAGAGTAAGAGAGCTGCTAGTAGGATGCGGGAGAGCTCGGATAGGATGTATTGGACTCGTTGACGGCTCATAGGATTATCTGTAGATGTGGTGTACGCTATGCCTGATCGAAGCGCAACTTGATGAGTGCAAAGATAGCGTAGTTTATCATATCCTG
>CABQOJ010000068.1 GCA_902465775.1 uncultured Porphyromonas sp.
TGTGGAGGCACAGTAGTTATGTCACTCCACACTGTATCTTATGTTTGGGTCGTGACTAAACTCTATAGTTACATCTAATCAAACAAAGCACAGTTTACACCGCTTTATGAATCATTCATTTATATCCAAACTACTAGCTGTGGGTGTCGTAGCCCTCTCTTGGGTTGGAGGACTCGTAGCACAGCAGTCTTTTGGAGGCGTACCAGCTGGCTTCACAGCCTCCACGACAGAGCTACGTTCGGCTGAGGCTACGCCTGTCATTCGTGTCCTCCCCGAGTTCAATGTTCAGGACTTCAAGACAGCACACCAGTGGAACAAGGGGCAGGTACAGTTCAAGCGCCTTACCATCGGTCGTGTCTTAGAGACCTCTATCGACTTCTCTCGTCAGGCTCGGGCTATCGAGCTGGAGTATGGCAAGATTATCTATCGTCTTCGTATCTCCTCTCCAGGAGCTCAGGCTATGACGCTCCTCTATGACGACTTCTTTATCCCCAACGATGGTGGTCGTCTCTACATCTATACGCCTGATCGCTCTGTACTCTTAGGAGCTTACACCTATGAGACCCATCCCAAGCATGGTGGCTTCGCCAATGAACCTCTGAATGGTGATGAGGTTATTATGGAGTATGAGCCAGGACGTACGGGAGCGATGCCTACGCTACGGGTCTCTGGTGTCGGCTACATCTACGATGCTAGAGTAGACAACAAGACCAACAAGCTCCGTCGCCATTTCGATCCCGGTGAAGATGAGAGTGGTGATCCGATCCCTCAGATCGGCATCAACTGTCCTGAGGGTGCTGAGTGGCAAGCCGAGAAGACGGGTGTCTGCCAGCTCATCATGTATGATGGGGAGAGCGTGGGACTCTGCTCGGGCAACTTGATGAACAATACCAACGAAGACTTCAGACCTTTCATTCTCTCTGCGGCACACTGTATCTCTCTAAGCACAGAGCAAGAGGTAGTGCAGGAGGATCTAGACAAGTGGACCTTTGTCTTCCACTATGAGAAGCCTACTTGTAGCAATGGCTCTGTAGCGCTCAATCGTGGCAAGTCTATCGTAGGGTGTGATGTGCGTACGTTCCTTCCCTTCTTAGGTATGAGTGATGGTCTGCTCCTCGAGGCACATACACAGGTGCCTGAGAACTATCGCGTCTACTACAACGGCTGGGATCGCTGGTCTGTACTGCCCAAGACCCCAGCTGTAGGTATACACCACCCGACGGGAGATGCTAAGAAGATCTCTATCGCAGATGGCCCTATCACAATAGGTCAGTGGGATAGTGACGGTGATAAGGGAGCTGAGAAGGCGCACTTCGTATTCCAGTATACAAAGGGTGCTACCGAGGGTGGTTCCTCTGGCTCTTCACTCTTTAGTGCCGAGCACCTAGTCGTCGGTACGCTGACTGGTGGTCGTACAAAGGGTGATGACTTCTACGGACGTCTCAAGTTCCACTGGGATCACTTTAAGAAGAATGATACGATCGACTGTATGGACATCTACCTCGATCCTAAGGAAGGTGGTACAGCTCGTAAGCTAGAGGGGACGTGGCGCAATGGTCTGAAGCCTCTACAGCCTGTGTCTGACTTCAAGGTACAGGTGACCAATACGGAGGCAAACCTCTCTTGGGCAGCTATCGACAAAAATACGATCCCTGCTGAGTGGAAGGTCTTCTATCGCATCTATCGCAATGGAGCCTTTATCACAGAGATTACAGACAATAAGTACACCGAGTCACGTGAGGTAGCTCTCGGAGACAAAGCTCGTGAGGGCTCTGTCGTCTATGGTGTACAGGTACGCTACGACTACGGTGGTAAGACGCTACCTGATGATGGACATAATGAAGGCAAGGCATACACCTCAGGCGAGTCTGATCTCATCGAGCAGGGCGCTTACTGGGGCAATGCTGTACACACGATGCCTGCTACCGCCAAGGCTAGTAGCAATGGTGTCATCGTCACTTGGCACGATCCCGCTAACCTTCAGGAGGTCTCTCTCTTTGGTTATCCCGATCCTGACAAGATGGAGTTTATCACTTACAAGCATCCTAAGGCTGAGCTCAAAGGTCGCTACGCTACACCCAACCGCTACAACCTGACGGTACGTATCGCCAGTGATCGCTTTGTCGGTGAGCCTACTCCTACGCTCTATGCCGTACGTCTCGTACCCGACTCTCTGATCAATGTCCCTGACAATCAAAATGCTCAGCGCTACACGATCATCCTGCGCAATGGTACCGAGGAGAATGACAAGCTGGGTGGTATAGCTGGTATCACGTATGAGCAGATGTTCAACGTGCCACAAGACTGGAAGCCCGGTGAGTGGGTTACCGTACTTCTAGACAAGCCTTTCAGGATCAATCCTATGAATGATCTCTTCATCGGCTATGGTATCACGAACAATGATGACGCTGCAGGTGTCGTCTGTGTCAAGAACACCAACGACGCTTTACGTCCTTACGTAGACGCCTTCCTACTCACTGGTCAAAGGGCTGTGCCATACCCCGAGAGCAACTACAAGGGTTCTACAGTACCTGAGGAGTATCACGCTATGCGCTTCGTCTTCGCTCCCTCTGAGAACGTAGAGCAGCACAGCGACTTCACTTGCTTTGCCAAGGGTAAGGTACCCGTACCATTCCCCAAGGTCAAGAGCTATAAGCTCCTCAAGAACGGGAAGGTCATCGCTGAAGGTATCACTGCCAATGAGTACCAAGATGCTACGGGCAATACGACCGACAGCTACACTGTAGAGGTCATTTACAAGGATGCAGGTGCTTATGCTCCTGTAGGTGTCAGCGAGGTAGAGCGTGGTCTCGAGCCTGTCGCTTATCCTACGCAGATCGACGCTACGGCTCAGCTCTACGTAGAGAATTGTGCTGAGGTGCTGACGCTCCGCGTACTGACCGTCGAGGGCGTTAGCGTGATGCAGATCGATCAGCCAGGTCGCGTTGTAGATCTCTCTACGCTACCTGCTGGTCAGTATGTCGTCGTAATGCAGACGGCTACAGGTACATTCACACAGTACATCACCAAGTAAAGTCACTTCACGAGACCAGGGCCTCATAGCTCATACGGTCTCAGCAGGGGGCTGCGTGACCAAACAGATTCAGGCGTGCACCCCATAATCTACAGCCAGGAGCGTGGTAAGGAGATAGATCCTTATCACGCTCCTGATTTATAGTAGCTGTCCACGAATAGCTCTGTCTTTGGCACATCCGATCACTCAGATTGTGTTGACACTTCTGAGAGATTCCGACCAGTATCAAGGAAATCGAACAACTCCTCGGTGGGGATTCTGAAACCTCCACGGAGATGCGAAAAAAATCTTCCGAACTTTGATTCCTTTCTTCCGAAGTTTCACTTCATTCTTCCGAAGTTTTATCTCAGCCCTCCGTGGGGAATTTTCGTTTGCTCCCTGGAGATCCCCGATTTCCCCGGGAGACGTGTAACGGTTGTAGGGACGCTCGGTCGAGCGTCCGTTCCCGAACAACGAGACGTATAACGGCTGTAGGGACGCACGGTCGTGCGTCCGTTGTATCAAAGGTTACAGCATCCGTTACGTCAAATGTTACAGCGTTGTTGTTTTAACGGGAACGGACGCACGACCGTGCGTCCCTACAACCGTTACACGTTGGGTGGTTCGACAACGGACGCACGGTCGTGCGTCCGTTGTATCAAAGGTTACAGCGTCCGTTGTATCAAAGGTTACAGCGTCCGTTGCGTCAAATGTTACAGCGTCGTTGTTTTAACGGGAACGGACGCACAGATCGTGCGTCCCTACATTTCGCTACACGTCTCGCGTGTTTCTACGGCGGGTTCGTCTCATCGGGCTAGCCGAGACAGCCTGCTTCACGTTGTGATTTCGTATCTTTGCGGTATCTATCAATTCACAAGAGCGATGTCCCAGAGACTTAGATCCCCACTTTTATCTACACTATGTCAGTCAGTACTGCTGTTGCTGACACTTTTCCTTCTTAGCCAGTGCGGTACGCGCAGATCCACGCCACGGCGACCACATATTGAGCTACCCGACTGTACGCTAAGTGAGGAGCCCTATCCCGCGCCACAACGCCCCAAGGCTGAGATGCGCGCTGTGTGGCTCACGACGATCTGGGGACTGGACTGGCCCAAGATGACGGCCGATACGCATGCCGGCATGGTGCGACAGCAGGAGTCGCTCGACAAGATGCTCGATGACTGCGTGCGTGCGGGGATCAATACGGTCTTCCTACAGGTACGTCTGCGTGGCGATCTGCTCTATCCAAGTACCCTCGAGCCTCTCTCTACGACGATTAGCAAGACGGGTGTGCTACCCGAGGGTTATGACCCGCTTCAGTACGCCATCGATGCGTGTCACCACCGTGGTCTGAGCGTGCATGCCTGGATGGTCTCCTATCCGCTAGGGACCAATGATCATGTGCGGGCGCTGGCTAAGCAGGGTAAGGGTTTCTACGCAGCGCATCCTGAGATGTGTCTCCGACAGGGCAATGCTTGGTTTATGGACCCCGCTCAGCCTGCTGTGCGTACGCATATGGCTCAGCTGGTGCGTGACCTAGTGACCCGCTATGATGTGGATGGTGTGCACCTAGACTATATTCGCTATCCTGATGGCCCCAATAAGTTTAACGACCTCAAGAGCTATCAGCGCATGAATCCCGAGCGGCTACCTCGTATGGCCTGGCGCGAGGCAAATGTGACGGCGATGATCGACACGCTCCACCGTACGATACAAGAGGTAGCGCCTGAGGTTGCGCTCTCTACGGCTTGCATTGGCAAGTATCAGCAGCTACCGAAGCCTGCTCCTAAAGGCTACTTTTGCAAGGACGATGTGTCGCAAGATCCGCTCGTATGGTTTCAGCGCGGTATCGTGGACTTCATCGTGCCGATGATCTACTACAAGGATGCCCACTTCAACTACTACATAGCGGATTGGGCCAAGCGCATCGCACCCCACGGACCGATCGTGGCGGGGCTTGGCGTCTACCGCCTTTATGACAACTCGCGCTGGAAGCTACAAGACATTTACAATCAGCTCGACACGCTGGCGCAGTACAATCTCTCAGGGGTGAGCTACTACCGTGCTGAGCAATTCCTACAGATGTACAACCAGCTACCTGCCGAGCGACAGGATCAGCTCCTCCTGCCTACGTTGCGTCCTACCTTTGGCGCAGCACCTCGCATTCCCTTTGGCCGGGCAAAGGTTGAGGAGATCGTGGATGACGGAGAGCAACTGACCGTCACTTGGGGCTATGACCTCAAGGAGCCGACGGGGCACACTTTCAATCTATACTACCGTCTCTACGGCTCGCACCTGGACTGTCCTCTCGTGCTGCTGGGGCAAAACCTCGCAGGGCGCTCGGCGGTCATCTCTCGTGACTTCCTTCCGAAAGATGTCTTGGTCGAGTTCTTTGTAGAGCCTGCCACCTTTAGCGGACATACTGGCCAGCTCTCAGCGGGGGCGCTTTACTACAACTCGGATGAGCTAAAGTAAACTATGTGGGGGCTCTACCTGCATATCCCGTTTTGCCCTACACGGTGCATCTATTGCGACTTCTACTCGCAGAGCGACTTGTCGCTACAGAGCTCCTTTGTGGAGGCGCTCTGCCGTGAGCTAGAGTTATACCACGACCGAGCTGCGTGGGCTACGGCTCCTCGTACCATTTACCTCGGCGGGGGGACACCTAGTAGTCTCCCGCTCCCACTCCTAGAGCGAATGATGCAGCAGATCCGCTCGCTCTGGACACTGGATAAGACGATCGAGATAACCATTGAGGCGAATCCCGAGGACGTGTCACCTGAATGGGCCAATGGGGTGGTGCAGCTAGGCTTCAACCGCATTAGCCTGGGGGTGCAAAGCTGGAGCGATAAGACGCTGCGCTTCTTACATCGTCGCCACTCTGCTGCACAAGCCGAGCGGGCTGTCAACTATATACGAGAAGCGGGCATTAACAATGTGAGCATCGATCTGATCTTCGCACTGCCCGAGGGATATGAGCGGGACTGGGCCGAAAGCTTGGCGTATGCGCTGTCACTGCCCGTGACGCATCTCTCAGCCTACGGCTTGACCTACGAGAGTGGCACACGGCTGGATCGTATGCGGGAGCGCGGAGAGGTGATCCCCTCAAGCGAAGAAACCTACGTGGCGCAGTACTATGCGCTGGTCGCAGCCTGTCGGAAGGCTGGCTTTACGCATTATGAATTGTCCAACTGGTCGCTTCCAGGCTTTGCTTCTCAGCACAACAGCGCCTACTGGGCTGGCACTCCTTATCTGGGGCTAGGACCTAGCGCTCATAGCTACATGTCGGGGCATCGCTGGTGGAATGTCTCCGACATACACCTCTACATAGAGCGTCTGCAGCAGGAAACGCTCCCGATTGCCGATGAGGAGTGGCTCTCACCGACTGAACTATACGAAGAGTGTGTCATGCTGGGGCTGCGCACCAGCCGTGGCATAGACCTCCGTCAGCCAGCACTGCGAGAAGTACCACTTATGGAGCGTGCCACGCCATGGCTCGATCAGGGACTGCTCACCCTCACTGACGATGACCATCTGCGCTTGACGCACGACGGACTGATCTGGTGCGACCGCATCTGCGCCGCACTCTGCTAGCTCCCCGCCAGAGAACCTATATCTGTTGTCAATTTCGGGATTACTCGTCTCGCATCTTGTAGCCGAGCTTCTCCTTGTACTGCTGTATGAGTGCTTTGTACTGCGGGTTGTCTCGTAGGGCGGCGAGGTCTGTGTCGTCCTCAATGTAGATGAGGTCTTTGTATCCCTTTTCGAGG
>CABQOJ010000069.1 GCA_902465775.1 uncultured Porphyromonas sp.
GCTGAGTGTCTTGTAGCTTGAGCGAAGCGTTGAGATGCGCCATGCGTAGCGACTGGTCTAGGGAGCGCAGATCCTCCTGCGTCTTGAGTAGATCCATGTGACTCTCGCGCACCTTGGAGAGGCGAGATAGACCGCTAAAGATGGGCACCCGCAGGCTTAGCCCTAGCATCGCTGTCGGGTAACCGTAGTGTGTGTTGCCACCGCCAAAGAGTTGGTCGCTCATATAGTTGTACTGCGCATTGAGAGCGATAGATAGGGTCGGTATGTAGTCATACTTCTTAGCGCGCTCCTGTAGGCGAGCCATCTTCTCCCGCTCCTGAAGCTGCTGGTAGGCGACGTGCTGTATCGGGTCAAAGGTCGCTGCGCCACTCTCGGCGATCTCCTGCTGAGCTAGCTGGTCTAGGTCTAGCGGAGCTATCACAATCGGCTCTGTCACCTCTAGTCCCATCTGTAGCTTGAGGAGGTTCTTCTGCACCTCCAGTCCACTCTCGATGGCTGCATGCTGTGTCTTGAGATTGGTCAGGTTGACCTTGAGACGATCCACGTCTACTTTTTTGATCAGACCACTGGAGTAGCTAGCTTCCATCGTGCGGAGCATCTTCTCCACTAGCTCTACACTATGTCCCATCTGCTCGGCTGCATACTGCGTGACCTGGGCTCCATAATATAGTATCGCCGTCTGGGCGATCACATCCTCCTCGGTCGAAGTCGCAGCCAGCGTCGCCATACGCTCGGAGACCTTGGCAATGTCGAGCGTGTTGAAGAGCGACATGTTGAGGATCTGCTGATTGACGGCAACGCCAGCATTAGCGCTGTACTGCGTGCCCATCTCGATGGTCATGTACTGCGAAGCGTTGGGGTCGCGCATCTTCTCGGGGAGCATGTTGTTCATGAAGTTTGGCATGATGAATTTAGCCTTCTTCAGGTTGTCATTCAGCGCTGCTGACCCGCTGATCTGAGGCATCAAAGCGCCGATGACCTCTTTGCGAGCTTGCTTCGCTTTCTCCTGATCGTAGGTAGACTTCTTGACATTGCCGTTGTGCTGCACCGCATAGTTGAGGCACTGTTGTAGCGAGTAGCTTTCCTGAGCATAGCCTGGAGCTGCGAGCAGGAGCAGGCTGAGGAGGAGTAGCCAGGTGCGACGATTAGATTTTATCATGGTTGTACTGTATAAAGTGATTTCCTTCTGCTGATACGATAGCTCGTAGATGGTACTGTAGTATGGAGGCAAAGTAGCTACCTGTTGGTAGTGGCTGATTGCGAATCACGGCCTGAATGTAAAAGCCAAATATCGAGTAAGAGATATACTCGCAGACGAAGGGAATGTCTAGATCGGCTCTGTAGAGACCCGCCTGCACGCCACGCTGTAGATTGGCCGTCATCGTCTTCTCGAAGTATCTAGACCCCATGAGGTGCTCAAGCGTCGCCTGGTCTGGGTTGCTCCGCATCAGGTCGGAGAAGAAGACCGGATTGAGCGTGACAAAGAGCTCATCCAGCTGTGCGAAGCACTTTGTCAGGCTCTCTATGGGGTTACTCGCATCCTCCTCGAGCATCGACAGTACACTCTGGAAGTCTCCCGAGATAGCGTGCACGCATTCCTTGAGGAGCTCATCCTTGGAGCTAAAGTTGTTGTAGAGGGTTTTCTTGGTGATCCCCATCTTGGTAGCCATCTCATCGAGAGACAGTCTGAAGCCCTCTTGCTTGAGTATGCTGATCGCCTTGGCTACATACTTATCCTTGCGACTATTTGTATTCATACGGTCTATATTTAAGACGGTAGCGTCTATGATTAAATCTTTTCCGTCTTACTTTCTGGTGCAAAGGTACACTTTTCCCAATACAAAAGTGTAATTCGTGCAGTTTGTTCCGAAAATCGTTATTTGTCTCATCAGGCTCCTCGCGAAATTTGTGGAGTTGACCTTTTGTCTCAGGGCTACCACACGACATAAGATGAACTCGGGAAACTCTCTACAGGGGAAATCGAAATTTCCTCAAGGGGAGCTTTAGATTTTCCACCGAGGGACGAAATGATTCTTCGGACTTATGATTGCATTCTTCCGAAGTTTCGATTGATTCTTCCGAAGTTTTAGTTCTTCCCTCCGTGGATATTCTTCATTTTTCGCGAAGCTATTTTGCGTAGACCGTTTCGCAGTAAGAAAATAAAGAGGTATCTTTGCCAAACGGATTGTACAGTCACGCTTCAGTGACCGACCTTCACAGCGAAATACAGATAATACAACTATATAGATATGACGGCTAATAAGCAAATGAGAACCGAGGGCGACCTGCTAGGCGATCGCCAACTACCCGCAGACGCACTCTATGGGGTGCAGACGCTACGCGGTATGGAAAACTTTCAGATTAGCAACTTCAAGCTAAGCCAGTACCCTTACTTCATCCAGGGACTCGCTTACACCAAGTGGGGTGCAGCTGTCGCCAACCACAGCGAGGGCATCCTGACTGATGAGCAGTACGAGGCTATCGTCTTCGCCTGCAAGGAGCTACTTGCTGGCAAGCATCACGATGCTTTTGCAGTGGATATGATCCAGGGTGGTGCTGGTACGACAACCAATATGGCAGCCAACGAGGTGATCTGCAACATTGCCCTCCAGAAGATGGGACACAAGCCTGGCGAATACAAGTATCTCGCTCCCAATGATGGTGTCAACGCTTCGCAGTCTACCAACGACGCCTACCCCACAGCTATCCACCTAGGGCTATACCCCAAGGGGCTAGAGGTGTACAAGCATGTCGAGCAGCTCGTAGCAGCACTTCGTGCCAAGGCTGAGGAGATGAAGCACGTCCTCAAGATCGGACGTACGCAGCTACAGGACGCTGTGCCTATGACGCTGGGACAGACCTTCCACGGTTTCGCTTCTATCCTAGAGGATGAGTTGCCAAGACTCAAGAGCGCCTGCGAGGAGTTCCTAACGGTCAATATGGGTGCTACCGCCATCGGTACGGGCATCGCCTCAGAGCCTGGCTATGCAGAGGCTTGTGTCAAGGCTTTGTCAGAGATCACTGGTTGGCCCGTCAAGCTCAGCGCTGACCTCGTTGGTGCTACGAGCGACACCTCTGTGATGATCGGCTACTCATCTGCACTACGCCGCATCGCTGTCAAGATCAATAAGATCTGCAACGATATCCGTCTCCTCTCTTCTGGTCCTAGAGCTGGTATCGGCGAGTTTAACGTACCCGCTATGCAGCCAGGCTCCTCCATCATGCCCGGTAAGGTGAACCCCGTTATCCCCGAGGTAATGAGCCAGGTATGCTACAAGGTGATGGGTAACGATACGACTGTCCTGATGGCTGGCGATGCTGCTCAGATGGAGCTCAACGCTATGGAGCCCGTCATGGCTCAGTGCTGCTTCGAGAGCTCAGACCTGATGATGCGTGGTATCACAACCCTCATCGAGCGTTGTATCACAGGCATCACGCCCAACGAGGAGCGTTGCCGCCAGCAGATCGAGGCATCGATCACGATTGTCACCGCACTCAACCCGATCATTGGTTACAAGAACTCGACCAAGATTGCCAAGGAGGCTCTTGAGACGGGCAAGGGTATCTACGAGCTAGTCCTAGAGCATGGCATCCTAGACAAGAAAGATCTCGACGAGGTGATGGATCCCAAGCACATGACCCAACCCTCTAAGCTCGATCACATCAAGCCTAAGAAGCAACTGTAAGCTCCTTAGACTGTAATAGGAAATAGGGACTACTAACCTTTTAGACCATATATATTATGAAGAGATTAGCTTTAATCAGCTTTGCACTCGTCAGCATGCTGGCGTTTGCTGCTTGCTCTAGTCCTACGAAAAAGGCAGAGCGAGTCACCATGGACTTTGTCAATGCTCTCAACGCTAGCGACTACGACAAGGCTCGTAGCTACACGGCATCGGAGCAGGCTAAGGCTTATGTGGGGCTTGTTGAGTACTTTGACTCCGAAAAGTCTGACGACTCTGAAGAGGCAAAGGCAGCGAGAGCTAAGATCACGAGCCGTATCACCCGCACGGAGCAGCAACAGGACACGGTCATCTGCTATGTAGAGACCATCGAGCCTTCAGACAAGCCAGACACTATCAATCAGAAGGTGCTCCTCACCAAGGTGGACAACGAGTGGAAGGTCGTCGAAGTACCTATGAAGTAACCGAAGCAACTGCCACTCAGGCACGCGCACTCTAGACTTAATCTCTAGATGAAGTCTATCTATCACAAGCCCCAAGAGCTAGCGAGGTCTCTCCGTCTACTGCTCTTGGGGCTTATATTATGTGGAGCTGTCGCTTGCTCCGCACACCACGAGCGAGTGGCGATCGCTATCGATACGACGACACTGCAGCCTGGTAGTCTTATACTGCGTCGTGGCGAGGGGATGCTCTCGACCTTCTTTAGCAAGATAGCCTCCGAGGGGCAGCGCTACAGCCACTGCGGGATCATCGACTACGACTCCACGGGTCAACGCTGGGTCGTATGGCACGCCTATCAGGATAGTTCGCTCGGTGCTGACGGTATCTTCCGTCAGTCGCTAGACAGCTTCGTGATGGAGTCAGAGGCGGTCGCCATCTATCCGGCATTAGCACTAGACAGCTTAGGCTTGCAGAAGATGAGAGCCTACATAGCACTACATCGCCCTGGGGGGCGGTACCCCAAGAGGTTTGACTCGCACTTTGACCTCAGGGATACGACCACGCTCTACTGCACTGAGTTTGTCGCACTCGCTTACTGCGCCACTGAGCTCCCCGCCTATCAGGTACAGCCGACAGGATACAATGTAGCGGTACCCTACACATATTATACGCTCGATGATTTAATCAAAACAGTCAACCCCTTGCACATTCAAAAATAATGCGTACCTTTGCACCAGTTACTAATCACTTATACTAAAGCTAATATGAAGAAGGTATTTGTACTTGTAGCTGCTGTTGCAGCTCTAAGCCTTGTTTCTTGCAACAAGGAGAACCAGAACCAGGACGCTCAGAATGCTGAGCAGAATGTTGAGAACGCTCAGGAGAATCTTGACGCAGCTGCTCAGGATCTACAGAACGCAGCTCAGGATGCAGCTCAGGTAGCTGCTGACGAGGCTAACGCTGCTGCTGACGCAACCGCAGAGGCTGCTCAGGACGCTGCTGACAAGGCTCAGGAGACTGCTGATCAGATCAAGAAGTAAACACCAACTTCTCTAGATCATCGCAATCTGAGATAACCTAAGCAACCAAACTTTACGAAGGTCACCTAGTCCTCTTTATGAGGGTTAGGTGACCTTTGCTGTTGAATGCTGGCTGTTGGCTGTTGGCTGTTGGCTAGAGCTACTAGTGCCGCTAGGGACACTAATGTCACTAAAGAACTAGTCTCTAACCTCTAATCTCTAACCTCTAATCTCTAATTTTCGTACTTTTGGAGCGTGAAGACGAGACACTCCTGGCAATGGTGGCTGAAAAACTTCTTGCCACTCCTCATAGGGCTAGCGATACTGTTGTACCTCTATCGCCATCTAGAACTCGCAGACACGCTACGCTTATTGCAGCATGGCGTGCGCTACGAGTATCTCCTCTTGTCACTACCCATGGGACTCCTGGGCAATGCCATACGAGGCTATCGCTGGCACCTCCAGATGCGACCGCTATACACCCCCCCGGCACGACCCATCAATCCGATCTTGATCACGATCGGGAGCTATGCGGTCAACTTTGTCATACCTCGTGCTGGCGAGGTATGGCGCTGTACCGAGATGAAGCAGCGAGAGGACTATACGCTCTCGGCAACGGTCGGCACGCTCCTAGTGGATCGTCTCTCAGATATGGTCGTTGTCCTAGCTCTCTTCGTGGCTATGATGCTGTTTCAGCCAGGGACTATATCGCAGATCTTAGCTGCTCAGGGCTTATCGCTCGGCAGTAACTTAGGCGACCTCTTTTCGTCAGACTACACCACGGCTTGGCTGATAGCAGGCGTTTCACTCCTCGTCATCCTGCTGGTTCTCTATCGCTTCAGAAAGAGTCGCTTCATACAGCGTGTACGAGAGAAGCTTCGCTCCGTACTGCAAGCCGCTTCGACCCTGAGAGGATGGCGCGCCTGGAGTCAGTTTATCGCACTTACGATACTCCTATGGCTCTTTTACTACTACTTCTTCTACCTTACATTTGGAGCTTTTGCCTTCACGGCTGAGCTGGGTCATCGGGTCGCTTTTGCCTCCTTTGTTCTCTCCACACTGATGATCGCTATCCCCACGCCGGCAGGTGTCGGCCCGTGGCACTATGCAGTGATTATATCGCTGACAGCCTTTGGTGTGAGCAAGGCGGAAGCGGGGCTCTTTGCTTTGATTGTACATGCTGTACAGACGCTCTGGACCATTATTACGGGGATTATTGCTATATTTGCCTTACCAATAGTCAATAGACACTACAAACGTGCCTCCTCACTAGAAGACACTTCAAAAATAAAGAGAATAAGCTATGATGAACAAAGCTGACTACCAAAAGCTCGCCCCCTC
>CABQOJ010000070.1 GCA_902465775.1 uncultured Porphyromonas sp.
CGCCTCCAGCTTTGACGAGGGCATACGTCGTGTGCGCTACCTCTCCGCTTACGCTAGAGCGCACAAGGAGGTCGCAGCACAGCTACACGCCACCCGAGAGGAGCTGCAAGCGAGCCAGAACCAACTCATAGCGACTAAGCAACAGAAAGGGACGCTCCTACAGCTACGTGCCGAGGAGCGTGTCAAGCTAGAGCAGCAGCAGAAGAGCATCGCCTCCGAGGTCAAGGAACTCTCTTCCGAGCGGCAATCACTCCAGAAGAAGCGCAAGCAGCAGCAACGCAAGGCAGAGCAGCTCAACCAAGCTATCCAAGATCAGATAGCTCGTGAGATAGCCGAGGCGGAGCGCAAGGCCCGTGAAGAGCGTGAGCGTCTCGAGCGTGAGGCTCGTAAGAAGGGGCAGAAAGTGCCCAAGCAGGCAGAGCGCCGCGCTGAGACCAAGGATGGCTATGCGATGGATGCTGCCGAGCGTAAGCTAGCTAGCTCCTTTGCTGCCAACAAGGGACGGCTCCCCGCACCTGTCAAGGGACGCTACCGTGTCATCAGACGCTTTGGTCTCCAGCAGCACGATGATCTAGCTATGGTACAGACGCGCAATGGTGGCATCGACATACAGGTGTCACAAGGCACCCAGGCGGTCGCCATCTTCGATGGAGTAGTCAGCAAGGTCTTCGTCGTGCCAGGCTACAACAACTCCATCATCATACGTCACGGTAACTATCTGACCGTCTATGCCAACCTGCAGAACGTCTCAGTCCGAGCAGGGCAAAAGGTCAAGACAGGTCAAGTCCTAGGTACCGTAGCGAGTGACGATGAGGGACAGTATGGGGTCATGCAGTTCCAAGTATGGCACGAGCGCACCAAGCTCAATCCTCAAGCCTGGATACGATAAAGCCACACCCTCATAAAAGCAGTTCATCCGATGCAGAGAGCAGAGTCCACGAGGCATCTAGTCGTTGCCATGGGAGCCTTCGATGGGGTACATCTAGGGCACCAAGCACTCATCCGCCAAGTCCTCACGATAGCCGAGCGAGACCACTTGACCTCAGGAGTCGTCACCTTCGAGCCGCACCCACAGCTGGTACTGCACCCCGAGCGCCCCTTCCGCCTCATCACGCTAGAGCGAGAGAAGGAGCTACTGCTGCACCAGATGGGCATAGAGCGGGTCGCCGTCATCCCCTTTACAGTGGCCCTGTCACAGATGAGTGCCGAGGAGTTTCTCCGCACATACCTCGACGAGCAGCTACATATCCACACGCTCGTCGTAGGCTTTGACCACCACTTCGGGCACGACAAGGGACTCGACTTTGCCGACTATCAGGCGATAGCGCAGCGCTACGGCATACGTTGCATACGTGGAGAGGCATACGCACTGGGAGATAGCACGAGCCAAGACCCCATCAGCTCGACCGCCATACGTCGCTGGATAGACACTGGAGCCGTGACCGAGGCGGAGAGACAGCTAGGACACCCCTACACCATCTTGGGCAAGGTCAAGACAGGTCTTCAGATAGGACGCAAACTGGGTTACCCAACCGCCAATATAGAGGTACCCTCCCCCTACAAAGCGCTCCCTCCCGCTGGAGTCTACATGGCACGCACGACCATCGATCCCTTTGGAGCGACACAGCAGCGAGATATACCGAGCATGCTCTACATAGGCACACGCCCCACGCTCGAGCTAGCCAAGGAAAAGACGATGATTGAGGTCTTTCTAATGGGTGGCGAGGAGTACCAGCTCTACGGTCAGGAGCTACAGATCTCCCTCTGCGACAGACTACGCCAAGAGCTACACTTCGAGAGCCTCGACGCACTGCGCAAGCAGATCACCCGCGACGAGGAGGCGGTGCGGCGCTACTTCCACCTCTCCGACTAATCACGGTCAACTATCGGCAACGCCCCGATTTTCTGCCGAGGAATTTGAAATTACCCACGGAGCCACCAGCCAATTCCTCCGAAGTTTGAAATCGTTCTTCCGAACTTTCATTTCATTCTTCCGAAGTTTCATTTCGCGCCTCCGTGGGGAATTTTCGTTTTCCCGCTAGCTATTTGTTAATTCCTCCGTGGAGGTTGGGATTTATAGGCACTCTGTGTCTGCTCTAGTCGCTGCCACTCACCATTTCTTAGTTAGAATTGGCCGTCATATCGGTAAACCTGTAGTTTCATCCAGGTGAAAATGGATTTTCATACGGGAGAAACTGTTGGCATCTCTGCACTTTTTTGTATCTTCGTAGCTACAAATAGGGTGATTGGTCTCTTAGCGCGAGATTGGCCTTGTGAGACCAGCACCTACAAGTCTCTAGAATCACTATGAAGAAACGAAACATATCCCTCTCTCACCTGTCCGACAGGTTCTCCGACATACCCGTTCCAAAGGGTGTGAGGAGACTGCGCCATGGCGCTATCGCTGGTGGAGTCGTCGCCTCTGGTGTAGCGGCCTCCGCTCTAGCGCTCCTCTACTGGCTACGGCATAAGCGCAGCAAGAGTTACAGCTACGCTACGAGGACTTTTGACACGCTAGAGGTGGGTGCTGGGGTGCAGATACGGATAAACTTTGACACCGTCTCACACGCCTCGCTCAGAGTTTCTTATCCCAATGCTCTAAGGCGTCGTGTAAAGGTGCGCATGAGCAATAAGACGCTATCGATCAGTCGCCTGCCCTATCGCAACCGCTGGGTGCCAGGAGAGGTATTCGCAGAGCTCACATTACCATCGATCAGCCAGCTACGTGTGGTCGGTGATGCTAAGGTCGTAGCGACGGGATGCAATAAGCCTGAGACCTCCTTTGATCTGCTACAGATCGGTGGTCAGGTAGAGGGCTTGACTGTTGATGCGCACTATGCAGAGGTGCAGCTACGTGGCAATGCAAAGGCGGATCTATACCTCTCGTGCGACCAGACCTTCATAGGCTACAGCGGTTCGCCAGAGATACGTGCTGTACTGCAGTCTGATGGGGAGACCCACATCACAGCGACTGGATCTGGGCGCGCTACACTACTGGGGCGCACCAAGACACTTTCCCTGACAGCGTCCGATCGCTCTGTCGTCGAGGCGAACACGCTGAGTGTGGAGACGGCTGATGCACTACTATCAGACAGCGCAGAGTGCCAGCTACATGTGACAGACCAAATCTCCTACACACTCTGCAACGAGTCAAAGCTAGGACTCACCCAGCCCCCGAAGCGGATAGCAAAAGCTGAAGTCCTAGACTCGGCAACACTAGAGACACTAGACAGAAAGCGCTAAAGCGCATCTCACTCTATCTATCCTAGACAACGTAATACTTTAACACTTTAATATTATGACAACACCTCCTCCTTACAACCCTTCCAACGACACAGCTTCTGAGGGTCAAACCTATATGGTAGCCCCATTGGTTAGCACAGTGATGCGCAAGACCTTCGGCTGGATGGCTATGTGCCTGTTGATTACGGCACTGACTGCTATGGGGTTCGTAAATAGTGGCCTCTTCTATCATATAGCTTCATCGGGAGCGATGTGGCTACTCATCATTGCTGAGCTGGTACTGGTCTTCGTCCTCTCGGCTCGCATCAACAAGATGAGCGTGGCGACAGCTACCATCATGCTTATAGTCTACTCAGCGCTCAATGGGGTGACGCTCTCGTTCATCTTCGTGGTATACAGTCTGGGCTCCATTGCTAAGACCTTCTTTATCACCACAGGCATGTTTGGTGTGATGGCTCTTGTGGGGGCTACCACCAAGCGGGATCTATCTAAGCTGGGCTCTATCCTATTCATGGCACTGATAGGTCTCATCATCGCTTCGCTGGTCAATATCTTCCTCCGCTCGAGTGGTCTGGATTGGATCATTAGTATCATCGGAGTGGTACTCTTCACCGCTTTGACCGCTTATGACGTGCAGCGTGTGAAGCGCCTAGCTGCTGAGAGCGACCTCTATGACGATACGCAGGTAGGTCGGCTGGCTGTGATTAGCGCACTGTCTCTCTATCTGGACTTTATCAACCTATTCCTATACCTCTTGAGGTTCTTCGGACGTGACAACTGATAGCCCGCACTATCGCACATCTATGCCTCGAGCATCTCTCGGGAGTGCACTACTCCTACTACTTTTCGGACTCCTCCCCTATACTACAGTACGGGGGCAGGAGGCGCACACTTTTGGCTTCCTGCTACAGCCTCCCTCGGCACAGTCGCTAGCTATGGGTGGCAAGGTCATCTCCTACATAGATGCGAACCCTGGGCTGGCTCTGGACAACCCCGCACTCTATGGGCACGAGGTGGCGGGACGAATGTTTCTCTCCTACTTTAACTACATGCGTGGTACGCACAGTGCCAATGCGCTCTACGGGCTACCGGTCGGTGAGCGTGGTGCCTGGGCGGTCGCTCTGCGCAGTACCTACTATGGCAAGATGCAGGGGTACGATACGCAGGGGGTGGCGACGGCTCCGTTTCAAGCGATGGAGATGGCGCTCTCGGGGCTTTACAGCTATGACCTGACCGACCGACTACGAGGTGGCTTGGCGCTCAAGATGCTTTACGGGCAGATCGAGCGTTACTCGGCCTTTGCGCTTGTAGCTGATGCGGGTCTGAGCTACTACCGCTCCGACTGGGGCACTTCCATCGGGATGACCATCTCCAATGTGGGCGGTATGCTCAAGAGCTACGGGCTCTCACGTCGTATGCCACAGTGGGACATTCGTCTCGGTATGTCGCAGCGCTTGGCTCATGCGCCGATACGCTTTCACCTCACGCTACATGGTCTGACTCCTTATAATATACAGACCTGGGGGGCGGGACGATCGACGGGCGTGCGCATAGCGAGTCACTTCGCAGGTGGCGTGGAGTTTGTCCCGTCTGAGCAGTTTTGGGTAGGCATTGGGTACAATGCGAAGCAAGCTGTGGACCTTTCGGAGCGAGGGGCTAAGAGCCTGAGTGGCCTTTCGGCTGGTGTGGGCTTTAACCAGAGGCACTACCGCCTGGCGCTCGGCGCAACCTATTATAATCCTCAAATGTTGGGGCTGATGTTTTCATTCTCCACAACCTTTGGCAATGACAAGTATGTCTACTAAGCAGATACAGATAGCAATCGATGGATACAGCGCCTGTGGCAAGAGTACGCTAGCACGTGCACTAGCCAAGGAGCTGGGCTACACCTATGTAGATAGTGGCGCTATGTACCGTGCCGTGGCTCTCTTTGCGATGAGACGTGGGCTATGGGATGGCGATCAGTTTGATCTAGATAAGCTACGTAGGGTGCTGGATGGGGTGCTGGTAACCTTCGACCCTAAGACTGGGCACACGCTCCTCAATGGCGAGGATGTGGAGTTTGAGATCCGCACGCTAGAGGTCTCTCGCCCGGCTAGTGTCGTGGCGAGCTATGACTTCGTACGCACGATGCTCGTGGCGCAACAGCACCGTCTAGGCGAGGCGGGCGGTATCGTGATGGACGGCCGGGATATTGGGACGGCCGTCTTCCCAGAGGCTGAGCTCAAGATCTTTCTCACAGCAAGCCCTGAGGTGCGTGCACAGCGACGCTATGACGAGCTACGTGGCAAGGGCGACCAGACGACGACAATGGAGATGGTCTCGGCAGACCTAGCCGACCGTGACTATAGAGACTCACACAGAGCGATCAATCCGCTCCGCCAAGCTGAGGATGCGGTCGTCATAGACAATAGTGAGCTGACCATCGATGAGCAGACGCAAGTGGCTCTGCAGATAGCACGAGTGCGGGAGCAAAAGTAGATAAGAGTGAAGGCAAACAACCAGATAGGACGTGTCGAGATAGATCCCGAGTCGGGCTTCTGCTTTGGCGTCATCAAGGCGGTCTCTCGTGCCGAGGAGATACTGCGCCAGGAGCATGGCGAGCCACTCTACTGTCTAGGCGACATCGTTCATAATCGTGCTCAGGTGGATCGGCTGGAGTCTCTCGGCATGCGTACGATAGACCACAAGCAGTTTAACCGTCTGAGCAATGCTCGTGTACTGTACCGAGCCCATGGCGAGCCTCCCGCCTCCTACACCTATGCTGCAGAGAACGGCATAGAAGTGGTTGATGCGACCTGTCCTGTGGTGCTAAGACTACAGCAGAAAGTAAGGCAAGCGTACCTCCAGCATGCGAATGATGATACGCAGATTGTCATCTTCGGCAAGCCTGGACATGCAGAGGTCAATGGACTGGTCGGACAGACCGATGGAACGGCTATCGTGGTGCGAGAGCCTAAGGACTTAGACTTGATAGACTTCGCACGCTCTGTTGAACTCTTTTCGCAGACTACCATGCAGGAGGATCAGCTTGAGGAGATGCTTTCACTCATCCAGAGCCGTCTGAGCGACACGGCGACGCTTGTTTCTCACAATACCATCTGTCAGCAGGTCTCTCGTCGCATTCCCAACATTCGAGAGTTTGCCAAGAGCCACGACCGCATCTTCTTTGTCTCCGATCAGAAGAGCTCCAACGGACGTGTCCTCTATCAGA
>CABQOJ010000071.1 GCA_902465775.1 uncultured Porphyromonas sp.
CTTCATCGCCCAGCCCTAGCGCCCCCCCCCCCGTCCTTCAGCCAAAATCACTTTTCCAAAAGCTACTTTCGCGCAAAAAGTCGCTTTTCCAAAAGCGAACTCTATCGCAAATCGGACAACCCGATGGACGAGTAACGATCGTGCGCTACTACGGTGGGTTACTCGTCCGATGCGCTCCGAGCGGACTGTACGTCAGAGTGAAATGTGCGGAGGGATATCCGTGAGTGCTTTTTTTGTACCTTTGCGGTGTATATACCTTTTGGAGCATGTTGCCGTGGCAACGGTCTCCTTTTTAGTCGACTACAACACACCACTTATGTCTGATCAGATACATATCACGCTACCCGATGGGAGTGTTAAGGAAATGAAGCAGGGCTCGACCCCGCTAGATATAGCTAATAGCATCAGCGAGCGACTGGCGCAGGAGGTCCTAGCGGCCGAGTGCGATGGCAAACTCATAGATGTGCGCACTCCGCTCATGCAGGACGCCCACATCAAGCTCCTCAAGTGGGAGGACGAGGGTGGTAAGCACGCTTTCTGGCACACCTCGGCTCACCTTATGGCGGAGGCACTGCAGGAGCTTTACCCTGGCGTACAGTTTGGCATAGGACCTGCTATCGAGGCGGGCTTTTACTATGATATAGATACTGGCGATGAGCTGATCAAGGCGGAGGATCTGCCGAAGATCGAGGCTAAGATGCTCGAATTGGCGCGTCGCAAGGAGACGCTCGAGCGCAAGGCCATCTCTAAGAGCGATGCGCTGGACTTCTTCAAGAAGACGGGTCAGGGCTACAAGCTAGAGCTCATCAACGATCTAGAGGATGGCACCATCACGACCTATACGCAGGGTGCCTTCACCGACCTATGCCGTGGTCCGCACCTTCCCTCTACAGCTCCGATCAAGGCGGTCAAGCTGCTGAGCGTGGCTGGCGCTTACTGGCGTGGCGATGAGACGCGCAAGCAGTTGACTCGTATATATGGTATCACCTTCCCGAAGAAGAAGCTCCTGGATGAGTACCTTGCTTTGCTCGAAGAGGCGAAGAAGCGTGACCACCGTAAGATAGGTAAGGAGCTGGAGCTCTTTGCCTTCTCACAGCGTGTCGGACAGGGCTTGCCTCTCTGGCTACCACGTGGTACGCAGCTCAGACTCAAGCTGGAGGACTTCCTCAAGCGTATCCAAAAGCGCTACGGCTACCAGCAGGTGATGACGCCTCACATCGGCAATGTGGAGCTATACAAGACAAGCGGCCACTATGCTAAGTATGGTGCTGACTCATTTCAAATAATCACGACACCTCAGGAGGGGGAGGCCTTCATGCTTAAACCGATGAACTGCCCCCACCACTGCGAAATATACAAGCTCAAACCACACTCCTACAGAGATCTGCCTGTGCGCTTGGCCGAGTTTGGTACGGTCTATCGCTACGAGCAGAGCGGTGAGCTACACGGATTGACGCGTGTACGTGGCTTCACGCAAGACGATGCCCACATCTTCTGCCGTCCTGATCAGGTCAAGGAGGAGTTTCTCAAGGTGATGGAGATCATCTTCATCATCTTTAGAGCGCTAGACTTTGAGAACTTTGAGGCGCAGATCTCGCTACGTAGCCAGACTGACCGCAGCAAGTACATCGGTAGCGAGGAGAACTGGGATCGTGCCGAGCAGGCTATCATCGAGGCTTGTCAGGAGGCTGGTCTACCCGCTCACGTTGAGTACGACGAGGCTGCTTTCTACGGGCCAAAGCTTGACTTTATGGTCAAGGATGCTCTCGGTAGACGCTGGCAGCTGGGTACGATCCAGGTAGACTACAACCTGCCAGAGCGCTTTGAGCTAGAGTACACGGGCGAGGACAATCAGAAGCACCGTCCGGTGATGATACACCGCGCACCCTTTGGGTCTATGGAGCGATTCGTAGCGGTACTCATAGAGCACACGGCGGGCAAGTTCCCCCTCTGGCTGGCTCCCGACCAGGTGGTCATACTACCAGTATCAGAGCGCTTCAACGAATACGCATACGAGGTCGCAGCAACTCTAGGTGAGCATAACATCAACGTATCGGTCGATGACCGCAACGAGAAGGTGGGTCGCAAGATCCGTGACAATGAGCTCAAGCGCATCCCCTACATGCTGATCGTCGGCGAGCAAGAGCAGGCTGACGGCACAGTCTCAGTGCGTAAGCAAGGCGAGGGTGATGCTGGTACAGAAAAAATTAGTACCTTTGCCGAGCGTATCCTTCAGGAGATAGAGAGTCAGATGAACGCTAATGCGTAGTCCACACCCTTTATCCCGACAGATCGCATCAATCTAAGTACTTGATCCAATAACCAAACCTAGCACACTGCTAACAAATCACTAACTGCTAATTGCAGACGAATGGCAAACAGTAGAAATTTCAGACGTCCACCCATCAAAGAGCAACCGAACCGCATCAACGAGCAGATACCTCACCGCGAGGTGCGTCTGGTCGGTGACAACGTAGATCAGGGAGTCTACCCTATCCAGCAGGCTCGTCGTATAGCTGAGCTTCAGGGGCTAGACCTTGTGGAGATCTCACCAAACGCAGAGCCGCCCGTATGTCGTGTGACTGACTATCAGAAGTTTCTCTATCAGCAGAAGAAGCGACAAAAGGAGCAGAAGGCTAAGCAGGCTAAGGTGGTGATCAAGGAGATTCGCTTCGGACCTCAGACGGATGACCACGACTACAACTTCAAGCTACGTCACGCCGAGGGCTTCCTCAAGGATGGCTTTAAGGTCAAGGCGTACGTCTTCTTCCGTGGTCGCAGCATCCTCTTTAAGGATCAGGGCGAGATACTTCTTCTCCGCTTTGCCAATGACCTAGAGGAGCTAGCACGTGTGGAGAGTATGCCCGTGCTGGAGGGCAAGCGCATGACGATTATGTTGGCACCCAAGCCCGCCTCTGCCAAGGGTAAGAAGAAGGAGCCGAAGGAGACCAGCGAGAAGCCGACGGATCAAGAAGCATCTGAGGAAAAGGATAACGAATAGTCATAGCACAGACACATTCATAAGCAAGTAAATACCTACTCCACCCGCTACGCCAGGTGTGTAGCAGACTATCCAAACGGGCATAGGCGTGCCTCTAGGTAGTTGGTCGGAGGGGTGAGTCTAACAATAGTTTCACACAATTCAAAATCCAAACAAAATGCCTAAACAGAAGACAGTATCAGGCGCTAAGAAGCGTTTTTTCCTGACAGGTAGCGGACGCGTTAAGCGTAAGCATGCGTACAAGAGTCACATCCTCACCAAAAAGAGCAAGAAGCGTAAGCGCAACCTTACCTACACCGCTCTCGTGGATCCACACAATGAGAAGAGTGTCAAGGAGATGCTCAACCTTTAATCGAGGACTCAACAGAGTTTAGTACGTATTTATCAAACACACTAATCGACACAAGAAATGCCTAGATCAGTAAATCACGTCGCTTCACGAGCTAAGCGCAAAAGAATACTCAAGCTAACACGCGGATACATCGGTGCCCGCAGCAACGTCTGGACCGTAGCCAAGAATGGCTGGGAGAAGGGTCTCACCTATGCTTACCGTGACCGTAAGAACAAGAAGCGCTCTTTCCGCGCTCTATGGATACAGCGTATCAATGCTGCTGCACGTCTAGAGGGTATGACCTACTCTACACTGATGGGTGCCCTACACAAGCAGGGGATTGAGATCAATCGTAAGGTCCTTGCTGACCTCGCTATGAACAATCCCGAAGCCTTTAAGTCTATCTGCGAAAAGGCTAGAGGCTAAACAACGGGCTCTAATATAAAGCCTAGGCGCAAGACACAGGACGCACGATGTCTCCTTGATGACATCACGATCTTGAGTCTTGCGTCTAGTCATTAAGCGATTTTCTATCGAGTCGCTATGGCTATGGTCAGTAGACGGCGCCAGCTGTAGCAGACTTAGTGTGGCGACACACTCCTTTCTGTCATCTTACAACACTCTTCAATCCATAATATAGTATGTCAGCTCTTCAAGCAATCTCACCTCTAGATGGTCGCTATGCGAGCAAGACGGCTCCCCTAGCAGCTTACAGCTCCGAGTCGGCGCTCATCCGCTACCGTGTACGTATCGAGGTGGAGTACCTCATAGCGCTAACCCAGGCGATACCCGCACTGAGCAAAGCCCTCCCAGAGTCTAAGCAAGAGGCTCTCAGAAAGCTCTACAAAGAGTGGTCTACAGAGGCCGCACAAGAGGTAAAGGATATCGAGGCTACGACCAATCATGATGTCAAGGCTGTCGAGTACTACATCAAGCGTCATCTACCTCAGCTGGGACTAGAGGAGATTGAGGAGTTTGTCCACTTCGGACTAACATCGCAAGATGTCAATAATACCGCCTTCCCGCTGATGCTGCGCGAGGCACTGCACGAGGTCTATCTCCCCACGCTCCAGAAGCTCATCGAGCAGCTACGTCAGCTCGCCAATGAGTGGCACGATGTCGCTATGCTGGCTCGCACACATGGTCAGCCCGCTAGCCCCACACGTCTGGGCAAGGAGATCATGGTCTTCGTCTATCGCTTGGAGCAGCAGACCAAAGCTCTAGAGCAGGTGCCTATCACGGGCAAGTTTGGCGGTGCTACGGGCAACTTTAATGCGCACCATGTAGCCTACCCCACCATTGACTGGGTCGCTTTTGGTAATAGCTTCCTCACATCACTAGGGCTAGAGCGCGAGCAGTACACGACACAGATCTCTAACTACGACAACCTCGCTGCCCTCTTTGAGGCGACAGCGCGTATCAACACGATCCTCATCGACCTGGCTCGAGACTTCTGGAGCTACATCTCTATGGGTTACTTCGGGCAGAAGATCAAGGCAGGAGAGGTCGGCTCCAGTGCCATGCCTCACAAGGTTAACCCTATTGACTTTGAGAATGCTGAGGGCAACCTCGGGCTAGCTAATGCCGTGGCGCTACATCTAGCCTCTAAGCTCCCCATATCTCGTCTACAGCGTGATCTGACCGACTCGACGGTGATACGCAATCAGCTCGTCCCGATGGGCTACACGCTGATAGCTTTCAGTAGTCTCTCTAAGGGTCTTGGCAAGCTAGTCATACACCCCGAGCGCATCGCTCATGACCTCGACTGCAACTGGGCCGTGGTCGCCGAAGCTATCCAGACGATCCTGCGCCGTGAGGGTTATCCGCACCCTTATGAGACGCTCAAGGCACTGACCCGCACAGGTGAGGAGATAAGCCAAGAGACGATCGCCCACTTCATCGACACCCTAGAGGTTGCCGAGGAGGTCAAAAAGGAGCTTCGTCAGATCACTCCGCACAACTACGTAGGGCTCTAGTCTGCTAATAAATTAGTACCTTTGTCGTAGCTCGATCTACTAGGAAGATCCACAGTTAGTCAGATACGAGGGAAAGCCTGTTGGCACTGTTTGAACAGCGACAGAGTCCCCTTGATACAGAATATACCACGCAACACACTAAGCCTGTTGTGTAGTCATCAAACAGCTTCATGTCTATAGACAGCAATCCTACATCAGAGGCACAGCACAAGAAGAGTTCCTCTGCAGACTCATCTGCCGAGGTGCCCACATCCGCATCTACTGGCAAGCGCAGACGTCAACGCATAGCACGCCCCACTAGCAGCGAGGCCTTGATCCGTGTCAAGGTCAGTGGTGAGGAGAGTGCCACCGTAACGCATCGCAACATAGATGCTTCCGAGATGGTCAAGCCCCGCAATATCAATGCTGAGAAAGCTTTAGAGCGAAGACATAACTTCGACGAGCAACATACTGGAGAGCGGAGTTTTCACAAAGCCGTGGCACCGATGTCTGTTGTTGGCGATGGCAATCAGAAGGACCCTGTCATATACCCATACGCCAAGCAGAGAGGCAAGGCTACCCGCCCTAAAGCACATAGCGAAGAGGCTGGCACCTCATCTCCACGACGCAAGAGAGGGGCCAATGCAACGGATCGTAAAGATAAGCGCTCCGCAGCTCCTCGCAAGAACGCTGGTCAGCGTCCTAACAAGCAGCGCAAGAGCGAAGCTAAGCCCCGCATGCCTAAGGCTCCTGTCGAGCCTGTACGCTACGCCTCTCCCCTAGTCGAGGCTGGCGAACCGATACGACTCAATAAGTTCCTCTCCAACTCTGGACTATGCTCACGTCGCACAGCAGATCAGTACATCACTGCCGGACGTGTCAAGGTCAATGGCTCCGTCGTCTCCGAGCTAGGCTCGCAGGTGCTACCTACCGACCAAGTGATGGTCGATGACAAGCCCATCACACTAGAGGCTAAGGTCTACGTACTGCTCAACAAGCCGAAGAACTGTGTCACCACGCTTACCGATCCCGAGGGGCGACGCACCGTCATGGACCTCGTGCACAACGCTTGCACCGAGCGCATCTACCCCATCGGTCGACTAGACCGCAACACGACTGGCATCC
>CABQOJ010000072.1 GCA_902465775.1 uncultured Porphyromonas sp.
TGTATATAGCTAAGTTTTTGTTTCCACAGCAAATATACTGCATTAACCTTAAAGGGACGGTGAGCGCATCGTCCCTTTTTTCGTCTCGGCAGCTCGCTACCTGCTCCTCCCGCCCTCCTAGGAGAGGAGGGGGCGTCCGGAGCAGGGCGAGCTCCACTCCAAATTGCATTTTGGAGTGGAAAATACGAAATAGGGGCAAATCGGGCGACTCGTAATGGGACGATGTGTGTCTGGCGGGAGGGTGTCCGTGGTGTCAAAGGTGAGACGTGTAGCCCTGTGTAGGGACGCACAAAAGGACCTCGCAGAGGTCCTTTTGCGGTAGCTGTTATGAAAATGTTGGAGAGGGGGAGATTAAGGGGGGGGGGATTTCTGATTTTTCAGCGAGGGGTGAGATAATTCTTCGGACTTATGATTTCATTCTTCCGAAGTATCAGTTGATTCTTCCGAAGTTTTGGGAGACTCTTCCGAAGTTTTGGGAGACTCTTCCGTGGAGATTTTTTGTTTTTCTCAGGAGAGATCGGAGCTATCGGAGTAATCAGAGTGAATCGGAGGCATCGGAACGATCAGAGTAATCGGAGTGGATCTGAGGCATCGGAGCGATCAGAGTGGATCTGTGGCGTCGGAGCTATCGGAGTAATCAGAGTGAATCGGAGGCATCGGAGCTGTCGGAGTCACGGCTGGTTTGACGACGGAGACAAGAAAAGCTGTACCTTTGTGCCTCGAAGCTGTAGTACGACCTATATGTCTCCTACGTACATCCTCATAGATCAGGGTAATAGTCGCCTTAAGATCGCTCTAGCGACGGACGAGCAGCTCTACCCGACACGACTCTACCCCGAGCCGCCTTCCAGCGACCAACTACTGGAGCTACTGCGCACGTACCAGTTGCCAGAGCAGCCCCTCTACGCTATCTACAGTTCGGTGGGAGAGCGGGAGGCGCCTTGGCTGGAGTCGATCAAAAGCATCTGCCAACGCTTTGTCACGCTCGACGCGGAGACTCCACTTCCCCTAGCTGAGGTGCAGTACGACAGGCAATGCCTGGGGGTGGATCGCATAGCTAGTGTCGTCGGCGTAGCACAGCTTACGACGGAGCCCTCGCTGGTCATTGACATTGGGACCGCCATCACCTACGACCTGCTCCTACCCGAGAGGCGATACGTGGGGGGCAACATTTCCCCAGGTCCTGAGCTACGACTACAAGCCCTACATGACTACACGGCTCGACTACCTCGTGTGCCGTGGGCTGACATCCAGTCACATCTAGACTTATGGCAGCAAGAGCTAGGCGAGCGAACGGATCAAGCTATATGGCTGGGGGTGGCACGGAGCATTGTCCACGAGATAGACTCCTATATAGAGGGTCTACGCAAGCGTTACCCTAGCTTAGCGGTCTGGATCACGGGCGGATATGCGATGGATTTTGTCAAGTGGCTAAAATATCCGACCTTTGTGGAGACAAACTTAGTCGAACGAGGGCTACGTGACATACTTCAGTATCAAGTAGGGCGCTCGTATGACAGTTAACCGATCCGTAGTTCGCGACGGCCATCGCTACCACTCCTTATTATATATAGCATATATGTCTCGATACATAGCACGCATCACTACCATAGTAACGCTCCTAGCGACGCTCTTCCTAATGCCGATCACGGCCTCCGCTCAGAGCAATAACACCGAGTCGCCCTACAGTCGCTTCGGCTTGGGCAGGCTAGATAAGCAGACACCTCACGCCCTCAGGGGTATGGGTGGACTGACTACCGCTATACGAGACAATATGATCATCAACCCGGCGAACCCCGCCTCCTACACGGCGGTGGACTCGATGACGTTCCTCTTTGACTTCGGACTCTCTATAGGTATGAATATGCTCACCGAGGCGGGCAAACGGGATGCACGTATGGTGGGCAACTTCGACTACGCCACGGCTCTGATACCGCTGGGCAAGCACTTTGCGGCCAGTGCTGGACTGGTCCCCTACTCGACTGTCGGTTATCGCTACGGCACAAAGATCGCTGTACCTGGTGTCCAGGATCACTACGCTGCGCACGCTTACAAGGGGCAGGGCAACCTGCAGGAGGTATATCTAGGCTTCGCCTGGAAGGTCCTTCCCTACTGGTCGCTTGGTGTCAACGCTTCTTATCTCTTTGGCAATCTACAGCATGAGCGTCGCATCACATTCGATATTAAGGAGAGTCAGAATCCGACATTCCTCGACCTCCTCCGCATTCGCTCGGTGGGTGTACGCATCGGATCGCAGGGGATTATACCGATTTCAGATGATGGGCGCCAGATCAATATAGGCTTCACCTACGAGCCCAAGCTCCCGATGTGGAGCCGACAGCTCTCTCTCCAGACGAAGACCGTGACTGGCAAGGGAGCTCAAATCATTCAAACGGATACGATCACTAGTAAGTCGCTCTTTGCCCGCCCACACGTTTTCAGCGCAGGTCTGGCATATCAGATAAAGAATAAACTTATAGCTGGCGCGGATGTCAAATATAGTAGATGGGGCGAGGCTCTTGCTACAAACCAATTACAGGACTACCAGGGGGTAGACCAGTGGCAAGTGGCGCTGGGCATGTCGTGGATACCTAACGAGCGCTCCTCACGCTACGGACAGCGCATAGCTTATCGCGCTGGACTGCAGGGAGAGAACGCTTACCTACGTATCCCCAACAGCCTAGGAGAGCACAACTCCTACTATCAGATAGGAGCTAATCTGGGACTCGGACTACCGCTCGTGGATAGACGCTCGCATGTGGACGTGACACTCGGATACTCCTACCTGCTCCCCTCTAGCCGTACAGGACTAGCGGAGCACTATCTGACACTGGGCGTGGCGCTACGCTTCAACGAGGCGTGGTTCAACCCGATCAAACTTGACTAATACATTTTATATAAGCACTAAGCCTTACAGACAATTATGAAACTGAAGAATCTACTGATAACCTCCATGCTCGTCCTGCTAGCGACTGCACTGACGCTAGGAGCTCAGACGGGCGTAGAGACGGGAACACCATTTGGCTCTGGAGATGATAGCATTCAGTGCCGACAAAACATTAGCCTTTTCACCACTTCTGTCAAGGCTAAGAACTTTAAGGAGGCTTACCCCTTCTGGCTGGAGGCGCTGGAGAAGTGCCCAGGCTCCACAAAGAACATTTATCTCTATGGCGTGCAGATCATGAACTGGAAGATCGAGCAGGCCGAGAATGATGCTGCTCGTCAGGACGCTATCGAGAAGCTACTCAAGCTATACGATATGCGTATCAAGTACTTTGGCGATGATCCTAAGTATGGCAAGGACTACATAACCACGGCTAAGATCAACGACTACCGACGTCTCTACGGTGACAAGGTTAGCTACGACAAGATCTACGAGTGGGCTAAGCCTGTCGTCGATGAGATGGGCGATCAGACGGAGAGCCAGCTGGTATACTTCTTTGTTTTCGCATCTATGAATAAGGCGATCGGGAACCCCGACTGGCACGAGCATTATGTCGATGACTACATGACGGGCAACGGTATCCTACAAGCTGACGTGGACAACCTCACCGAGGCTGGCGACACGGTCAAGCTGCAACACCTCCAGGCGCTTAAGGGTCAGCTCGACGAGCTCTTTGCTACAAGCGGTCTGGCTGACTGCAACATGCTCATCAAGATTTATGGTGAGGGTCTAGAAAAGAACAAGGACAACGTTAAGTACCTACAGGCGATGCTGGATATGTTTCGCTATGCTAAGTGTGAGAACAGTCCTCTCTACGCTACCGCTAGCCGCTACCTCTACAACATCAAGCCTACGGCAGCTGCAGCTATGGGACTAGCCTCTGAGTGCATCGACAAGGGACAGATGAGCCAAGCTAAGCAGTACCTCAACGATGCCGTCTCACTCACCTCAGACAAGCGTCTCCAAGCGACAATTTACTACACGCTCGGTGTCATCGACATGAAGGCACATAGCTACGCATCTGCACGTCAGTACTGCAATAGAGCGTTGGCGGCCAATCCTTCCTTTGGTGCTCCGCTTATCCTCATCGCTCAGATGTACGCAGCCTCTGCCAAGAGCATCTTCCCTGGTGATCCTCTCAGACAGCGCCTCGTGTACGGGCTTGCTATCGACAAGCTACAGAGAGCTCGTAGCATAGACAGTAGCGTCTCTGGTGAGGCTGGTAGACTTATCAGTCAATACTCAAGACAGCTACCCTCTCAGCAGGATATCTTCTTCGATCCTAACCTGAATGTGGGAGACTCCTTCTACGTAGGCGGGTGGATCGGAGAGTCTACACGCATCCGCTAAGGAAGACACGTTCCCACTCTATGGGATCGCATGTGTAGACCTCACAACAACTAGAAAAGTCAGCCAGCTTAGCAAGACAATAAGACTCGCTATACTGGCTGACTTTCATCACACTTCCTCAACAGTCACCCGATGAAACACGACAAGAGTAGCACTGTGCAAATGATGCGGACACTCCTATGCCTCCTGGCTGGGAGCCTGCTTGTCGTGACCAGTTGTCAGCGCAAGGATCCCCCGCCACTCTCCGACGTAGGCCTAGACCCCGAGACGGCTTATGCGATGTACACAAGAGATGTGCGTGCGCTCGTTGCTGACTCAGGTATTACTCAGTACAGGCTGATCACGCCTGAGTGGTACGTCTATAATAAGAACGAAAAGGTGGGCCGAGAGGCTCACTGGTACTTTCCTCATGGGCTCTACACGGAGCAGTTTGACGAGCGAGACAGTACGACCGTCTTTGTAGAAGCTGACTCAGCTTTCTACTGGACAGACCGCAGGCTTTGGGAGCTACATGGCGAGATCAACGTACGCAACCGTGCGGGCTCACGCTTTTACTCTCACCTCCTCTACTGGGATCAAGGGGAGAAGCGGATCTACACACCTGATAGCGTCTGGATAGAGACCTCAGAGCGAAAGATCCAGGGGTGCAACTTCGAGAGCGACGAGCAGTTTACCCGTTACATCTTCCACGGGAGCAGTGGTCAGATGCTCGTAAAGGATGATCCAGAGATGAGTGAGTAGTGTGTCGTGATGCACATATTTCCACTATCTTTGCAGATGTATGAAGCACACAGCTAGAGATCCATTACATGGCTGATACGATTTGGTTACTAGTATACATCGTCCTACTCTTACTCCTCTCGGGGTTCTTCTCAGGGACTGAGATCGCCTACCTCTCGGCAGATCGTCTGCGGCTAAAGCTCGACAGCAATCGCGGAGGGATCGTCGGGCGCACCTTGTCAATGCTCTACCGTCGACCAGACCGCTTCATCACGACCCTACTCGTCGGCAACAATATCGTGCTGGTCATCTACGGTATGGTTATGACTCAGCTCTTCGCCCCGATGCTAACCTCCATCAGCAGTAGTCCCGTCTTCCAGATCACGGTCAATTCGCTCATATCTACCTTTATCATAGTTATCTTCGGAGAGTACCTACCCAAGGCGCGCAATCGCATGAATCCCAATCAGCAGATGTATCGCAAAGCTCTGCCCTCGGGATTCTTTCACATACTCCTCTACCCGATCACACTCTTCTCCACTGGGCTCTCCAAGCTCTTCATGCTCCTACTGCCCAAGGGCGCTGTGCCAGCCACCGAAGAGCACCCCAAGCTCACAACCGTAGACCTAGACAACTATCTTAATATGAGTCAGAGCGGGGAGGGTTCCAGCGACCTTGACACCGAGGTCAAGATTATTCAAAACGCTATTGACTTCTCCACCACACAGGTGCGAGACTGCATGATCCCGCGCAACGAAATCGTCTCCTGTGAGATAGGCACCGATGCGGAGACACTCACCTCGCTCTTTATCTCCACAGGTCTGACCAAGATTATCGTCTACCGAGAGAACATCGACAACGTGCTGGGCTACATTCACTCGGCGGAAATGTTCAAGGGTCCCGACTGGCAGGGGCGCGTCCGCACCGCGGTCTTCGTTCCTGAGAGCATGAATGGTCAGAAGCTCATGGGGATTCTCATGCAGCGCAAGAAGTCCATCGCCATCGTCATCGACGAGCTGGGAGGGACCTCTGGACTGATCACCCTCGAGGATCTTGTCGAGGAGATCTTCGGAGACATTGAGGACGAGCATGACCAAAACAAGATCGTATCGAAGCACAATGCTGACGGGACCTACACCTTCAGTGGACGACTAGAGATAGACGATGCAAATGAGCAGTGGGGGCTCGCTCTCCCCACCAATGATGAGTATATCACCATCGCAGGACTGATCATTCATCATCTCGAGCGCATCCCTGTGCCAGGTGAGCAGATCGTAATTGGCAAGCTACACTTTGATATAATCAAGTCGACGGACACTCGTATCGAACTCGTCAAGATGTGGAAAGACCTCTGATAACTGAATTTTAACTACCTTT
>CABQOJ010000073.1 GCA_902465775.1 uncultured Porphyromonas sp.
CAGTCGTTCGGGGCTTTGCCCCTCCGACTGGGGGCTACGATGCGTCCGACCGCAAGCGGTCGTCTCCTCTCCGTAAAGACGCACAGCAGGTGACACGTATAGCTTAGATGCGACGGACGCACGAGTCGTGTGTTGCTACACGTCTCGTGCGTCCCGATAGAAGAGCAGCTGTTCTGCTATTTCTTCTTGAGGAACTTAAGAAGGAGTGCTGCTTTCTTTTCGGCAGGGGCTTGGCTGAAGTTCTTTATATCAGCCTTGCCAGTCCATGTGCCCTTGATACTATTTCCTGCATCATCTTTAGCATCCACCATGATGGTGTACTGGTCTTTGCTCTCCTGAACGATGATAGTGCCCTCACAGAGTGGAGCATAGAAGGTCGAGTTACCCTCTCCATCAGCCTTGGAAGTATCTCCAAACCAGCTGTAGATGAAGTCGTGCGAAGCGTAAGATATCATGCCTGGGAATGCCTTGAAGGGAGCTACTCCCCAGCCGACCTTATAAGTGCCTGCTACTAGCTTCATGCCAGCTGCAAGTGGCGTGACAAGCTCTGTAGTGATCATCTCTCCCCCCTTGTCTGAAGCGAGTACGAGCATCCAGGTATTAAAGCGCGTGTCTAAATAGTTGCCCATGAAATTAGCTGTGAGCTTAGCATCTTTGGGGTAAGAGATCTGATGATCTCCCTTGATGGTACTCCAAGGTCTCCTTGGCATGGTTTTATCGTTGTCATTGAAGTTGCCCAACTTCATCGGAGCATCAAAGGTTCCTTTGATGGACTGTCCCTCTGGTGTCTTGAAGTCGAAGGTGAACTTATAGCTCGTTCCCTTGTCCTCAACCTTCATCTTACCCGATGTAAAATATCCGATCTTGCCTAGTCCAGTATCTGGATCAATGTACTTGAGGTAGGATCCTATAGCTAAATTGGTGCCGAAGAGGAGTATCAGCTCACCGCGCTTTACTGTCATAGGTAGGCAGTTGAAAGACTTGACGTCACGTCCGTCTACAGTGTACTCGCCCGCCTCAATACGTATGTTGGGGTCGTTGTAGTCTGCGACCTTGTGCATGAAGCCATCTAAGCTGAGCTGGTAGCCAGACAGGAGCTTCCCCTTCTCCATCTTTCCTGCCAGGAAGTCTATGTGAAAGTTGTCGCTATGTGGTGCGAACCAGTTGCCATAGTAGCGTCCTAGAGCCTGTGTGAAGGTAATGTCCTGAGGTTTGTCAAACGGCTCAAAGGAAGCCTCTCCGACTAGAGGAAAGCTGATCGGACCCTCATAGTATGCCCAGACGGGTCGTCCAGACCCGTCGGTTAGGTTGATCTTTATTTGATACTTATCGTCCTTCTTCTGGACCTCTACAGTACCCTCAGAGAATGGGAGAGCGGTAGCAGCACCCTCGTTATTGACAAAGTAAAAGGCTGACTGTCCAGACTCTATCTCGAAGGGCATCTTCTCACCCAATGTATAGGTACCTACAGGTAGCGATGGCGACTTAGGGTTCTTGTCCTTGACGTTGTAGAGGGATAGGACGACCTGTACGTCACCCTGCTTGACCGGATTGCCAGCCTGGTTAGGGTCGGCATTAGATAGGTTGACGACATAGTTTGCTGTTTCGTCATTCTCTACCGCATAGTATGAGGTGAGCACTCGGTCTAGTCGTATCTGATCCGCTCCGTGTTCATTCGTCTTCATATTAAGTGGTGTAGCAGCAATCAGGCCTTTGGCAGACTGAGCGACAACGTAGACTACATACTCTGTATCTCCCTTGAGGTTTTCCTCTTTGATAGTTACCTTCTTGTTAGCCTCAATCTGCTTGCCCTGTGCGATAACCTCATCATCCTTGGGCTTTGTCGTCTCAGCCTCTTGGCAGATATACGCGACCCGTTCTACGGCTTTTGATGAGACTTCGAATGTAATCGCATTCGCTGCGACCTCAATACCAGCGACCTGGAGAGCTGGTTGCTGCTCCTCTACCTCCTTGTCCTTGTGACAACTCGTGAGAGTAAAGAGAGATAAGAATAGAGCTGAGAGCCCTAGCTTAAATGTTTTTTCCATTATCGATTCTGTATAATTAGTTGTTTGTAAAGTCTATTGTTCCTTTGAATTGGCTCCGATAGTGTATCTGATCTTCCTGCCCAATCAGGTCAAAGAGGATTGTATAAGTGTCGCCCTCCAGAGAGACCTGTACGGTAGAGCCTGTGATAAAGCGTACGTCCTTGTTCTTTGGTGAATAAAAGGAGACCGTACTCTTTGGCGAGATGGTCATCGGTGTCAATCCTTCGCTATAAGTATAGGTGCCAGGCTGTAGTTGTGTGTCTGTAGGCTGCCCATAAAAGTCAATGGTCATCTCTTGACTCCAGTTTGTATCATTAAACTTGATCATAAACTGGCCAGGCTTGCGTCCATCTGGACTCAGGACACGAGCTGCGTCTGTATTAAATTGGTACTCGTCCTCCTTCTGTCCTCCGATTAGGATGCCATCTACCTTGCCGGTATAGGAGACCTGATACCTAGCACCACTCTCTAGCTCTAGTTCTGCCGTGATGGTGTACAGGTTGTCTGCGATAGTAACCTTGGCGGAGCCTGCTTTTGCTTTGGATAATGAGTAGTCCAGCCCTATGAGACCAGAATAGCCTGAGATAGTTCCTTCTGCACCCTCTGTACTAAAGGTATAGTCACCCTCTGGGAGCCATGTCTGAGCTTTGTGGTAGAAATCTAATCTCAGCGTCACTCCCTTGTCATCTAGCAGAGAGACCATCGTATTGGTATCTCCCGTATTGCTGGCTGAGGCAGATATCGCTACGAAAGTGTTGACGATAGGCCTACTACGCTGTAGCGTTGTGGTTAGCTCGCTACGATAACTTTTGCCATTGGTTCCCAGTAACTGCATCGTCATGGTGTACTGATCACCATCGCCAGCTACAACAACTACACGACCGCTCGCTAGAGCAACCGTCTCGGCATCACCACCGTCCATGGGCGTTACAGAGACCTGACTGGAGCTACCACGGATAGTCCCCGCATCCTTGCTCTCATTGATCTCGTAGGTGCCACTAGGTAGCTTCGTGGAGGCTGGATCGGCATAAAAGTCGAGGACCATCGTCTCGCTCCAAGCGTCGTTTCTAAAGGCTATAATGTAATGGCCAGGATCTTCAGAGCGATCGACCTGTAGCTCTGCCTGCGTGAGCGTAAGTGTCGTAAACTCCTGTACGACAAACTTAAAGCTATCTATCTCACTAACAAGAACGCTGTGGGTCTTGCCATCCTTAGTGTGTATGACCATCTGCTGGTCACTCTGCGCGAGCGAGGTGTGTTGTGTGGCTAAAGCTAGTAGCCCTAGGAGTATTACTAAAAGGTAGTTCCGTTTCATATCTATATGTTGTTTAATCCATTTCTCTACTGAGGAGTGTCGCCCTGATCTATACGTAGCTCATTCCGCCTAGCTGCTGTCTGGATAGACTTTCTTAAGCGGATGTGAGAGGGAGTCCTCTATACTTATTCGCAAAGGTAAGTAAAAACCAAATAATACGCAAGTGTCCAATATTAAGACGTAAGCGAACCGCTTGTCTGAGTTTCTGAACAAGAATTGCGCAAGCGGAACTTATCCTAAACTTTATGACAGGTGCTGTGTAGTAGTTGCTGGATGTGGTTTGGCGATTAGTTGCTGGCTAGAGACATTAATGGGTGGAATGTACGGAATCTCTCGCTTCTTCCCTCTAGTCTCTAATTTTCCGTACCTTTGCGGGGTAGAGGCGTGGAACGGTCGCTTATATATAGTTATTGTATAGGTCTGCCGATCGCGCTCCTTAATTCACTGATCACTCCAACTTATTAATCCCAAGAAACGTTATGGACGACTCCTTACCGCCGAGTAAGACTCGAAGCCTCTCCTGTAGACCTCCTCTACTGCGGAGCCTGTGCCCTAGCGTCTGCATGGGGTGACCCTACTTTAAGCACCGCATAGCAACTGGAGGTCTCTTAAGTTACCATCATCATTTACATCTTAAGAGCCATAGATTATCATGCGGAAGTTTTACCTGCCCAAGCAACAGTTCACTCAAGTAGAGAGCCTAGAGCCTCACACCTGGATCAAGGTGGTGCAGCCTACCTCGGAGGATATAGACTATCTCTGCGATGAGCTAGGGATACCTGACAGCTTCATCGGAGATACAGCGGATAGCGATGAGCGCCCGCGTACCGAAGAGGAGGACGGATGGCGACTCACCATCATACGTGTGCCGATCGAGACACCCGAGGGTACGACCCCTTACAACACGGTCCCCATCGGTGTCATCTCACATCTGGAGAAGCAGCTCATCGTCACCATCTGCTACCACCGCACGGACCTCATGCCTGACTTCATCAAGCACAATCAGCGCAAGGGAATCTCGGTCGACACGGATATAGACTTTATCCTGCGGCTCATCATGAGCTCGGCCGTATGGTTCCTCAAATACCTCAAGCAGATCAGCTTCCTAATCCTAGAGACTGAGGAGGCACTGGAGAAGAGTATCCGCAACGAAGACCTCCTACAGATGATGCGTCTGCAGAAGTGCTTCGTCTACTTCAACACCTCCATACGTGGTAATGAGTCGGTCATCGGACGCTTTAAGGTGAGCCACTATGAGCAGTACGACACCGACCTAGCGGAGGACGTAACGATCGAGCTCAACCAAGCGTACAACATGGTCAATGTGTACAGCGATGTGATGAATGGGACGATGGACGCTTTCGGCGGGATCATCAACAACAATATCAATACGATCATGCGCCGCATGACCAGTATCTCGATGATCCTGATGCTCCCTACGTTGGTCGCCTCTCTATACGGTATGAACGTAAAGCTCCCCATGGCTGAGCACCCCATGGCCTTCATAGGGATCATGGTGGTCTGCCTGATCTTTTCGGGGATTGCCTTCTGGCTCTTCAAGCGCATCCGCTGGTTCTAGCTCCGAGAGCACGACACCAGACCTAGGCCGTCTAACAGATAATCAAAAGGGGGAGCAGGACGATGAGTCCTACTCCCCCTACTATTTGGTTGAGGTTGGTGATGGATGTGTGGCTCTACAAGAGATCGTTGCCGATGTCGTGACGGTAGTTCTTGCCCTCGTAGAGTGTCTGCGTGGCGGTGCGATAGCACGCCTTCTGAGCCTCCTGGATGGTGGTGCCGCGTGCCGTGATGGCGAGGACGCGTCCGCCGTTGGTGACGATGTGACCCTCTTCGTCGAGCGCTGTGCCTGAGTGGTAGATGCGTATACCCTCTACTGGCTCTGGGAGCTGGATCGGGAAGCCCTTTTCGTAGTGCCCTGGGTACCCCTTGGAGACGAGGACGAGCGTCATGGCTACCTCGGGAGAGACTGCTAGGGTGTATTGGGCTACCTGACCTGTCGCCATGGCGATGAGTAGCTCGAGGAAGTCGCTCTCGATGCGTGGTAGTACGACCTCGGTCTCGGGGTCGCCTAGACGACAGTTGTACTCGATGACGTAAGGATCGCCTGCGACGTTCATCAGTCCGATGAAGAGGAAGCCGACGTACTGTATGCCTTCCTCTTGCAAGCCCTCTAACGTGGGGCGAATGATGCGCTCCTCGACACGCTGCATGAAGGCTTCATCGGCAAAAGGCACGGGACTGACGGCTCCCATGCCGCCAGTATTGGGACCTGTGTCGCCATCGCCGACACGCTTGTAGTCCTTGGCAACGGGCAGGACGCAGTAGTCGGTACCATCGGTGGCGACGAAGACGGAGCACTCGATGCCTTCGAGAAATTCCTCGATGACGATGCGCTGACCACGACTACCAAACATACCGCTGAAGAGTTGACCGAGTCCCTGCTCCGCCTCCTCACGGTCTTGGCAGATGAGGACTCCCTTGCCGGCTGCTAGGCCATCGGCCTTGAGTACGAAGGGAGCGGAGAGTTGATCAAGGAACTCTTCAGCTTCCTCCATGTCTTGAGGGCCGAAGGTCTCGTAGCTCGCTGTCGGTATGCCGTGACGACGCATGAACTCTTTGCTGTACTCCTTGCTACCCTCTAGATGGGCGCCAGCCTTGTCGGGACCGACGATGAGCAGGTCGGGATGGCGGGCATCCTCCTGCAGGTAGTCGACGAGCCCATCGACGAGCGGAGCCTCGGGTCCACAGACGAGGAGGGTGACCCCGTGGGTGGCGATGAACTGGCTGACCGCCTCATGCTTGGCGGGATTGAGGTCAGGGACATTGGTGCCGTAAGCAGCAGTCCCTGCATTGCCTGGCGCTATGTAAAGCTTCCTGAGTAGCTTGCTCTCAGCTATGGCAGCCGCCATAGCGCACTCACGACCACCGCTACCGAGGAGGAGGACGGTCTGAGGAGCTTTTACCATTTCGATCTTAGCGT
>CABQOJ010000074.1 GCA_902465775.1 uncultured Porphyromonas sp.
GCTCTGACTCGCCCTTGTAGTGTAGTACCGGCGTGGGGAGGTAGTAGTTGTGATAGCCCGCCCGCTCTATCGTATAGCAAAGATCAATATCCTCGCCATACATGAAGTAGCGCTCGTCCAGTCCGCCCACCGCTTGGTATAGTGCCCGCCTCATCATCAGGAAGGCACCCGTCAGCACCGGCACCTGCTGCACTTCGTCAGGCGAGAGATGCCCCTGGTAGTAGCCATTGAGCCAAGCGGAGCGAGGTGCCAAGCGATAGAGACGTGTCAGGCGGCAGAAGCTATGCCACAGCGTAGGCACGCCCCGCTTGCTCTCGGGGTGCATCGCCCCAGACTGGTTAATGAGGCGAGGCCCTACGGCACCAGCCTCGGGATGGGTACGGAGGAAGGTCAAGCAGTACGACAGCGTTGACTCCCCGATTAGCGTATCAGGATTGAGCAACAAGAGATATTCGCCACGTGCCTCGGCAATGGCTTGGTTATTGCCACGAGCAAAGCCTCCATTCGTCGGGCTCTCCAGTAGCTTAACCTTAGGCTCTGCGCCAAAAGCTGTGCGGAGACGAGCCATCGAGTCATCGCCCGAAGCATTGTCCAGCACGATCACCTCAGTCTCGCCCTCGATCAGGCGACAGCTAGCCAGCACCGAGCGAACCGCCTCGATGGTTAGCTGCGGTACCTTGTAGTTGACGAGGATGACCGAGAGGAGCATAGCACTACCCTTCTAGTGCTAGGCAGAGACCACGATGAGGTAGTAGTTCTTCTTGCCTCGCTGTACCAGCAGATAGCGACCAGCGATCAGGTCATCGGTGGTGACTACGCAGTCTTGGTCAGCCACCTTCTCCTTGTTAAGGCTTATGCCGTTCGAGTCAATCAACTTGCGTAGCTCGCCCTTGGACTTAAAGATCGGAGCGTGCTCCACCAGTAGATCTAGCAGCTTGACACCACCCGCCTGCTCTAGGAGCGTCCGTCCGACGTTGTAGTGTGGCACGCCTGCCATCACCTCCTCGAGTAGCTCTTCGGGCATCTGGCGCAGTTGGTCGTGGGTGTTATTGCCAAAGAGTATCTGCCCAGCCGACATGCTCTGCTCGTAATCCTCACGTCCGTGAACCATGACCGTGAGCTCCTCCGCAAGCGTGTGCTGGAGGAGGCGCTCATGCGGAGCCTGACGGTGACGCTCTATGAGCGAATCAATCTCCTCTAGCGGGATGCTGGTAAAGATCTTGACAAAGCGCTCTGCGTCCTCGTCCGAGACGTTGAGCCAGAACTGGCAGAAAGTGTAGGGCGACGTGTAGCGACGATCTAGCCAGACATTGCCTTTCTCCGTCTTGCCAAACTTCGTGCCGTCCGCCTTCTTGATGAGCGGACAAGTCACGCCAAAGGCTTCGCCACCATCGATGCGACGTATCAGCTCCGTGCCAGTCGTAATGTTGCCCCACTGATCGGAGCCACCCATCTGCACACGGCAACCGTACTCACGGTAGAGATGCAGGTAGTCGTAGCCCTGGAGGAGCTGGTAGGAGAACTCGGTGAAGGAGAGTCCCGCCTCGGCATTCGCCTCGAGACGACGCTTGACGCTATCCTTCGCCATCATATAGTTCACCGTAATATGCTTACCGATGTCTCGGATGAAGTTGAGGAAACTGTAGTCCTTCATCCAGTCGTAGTTGTTGAGCAGTAGCGCCTTATTGGGAGCGTCCGACTCAAAGTCCAGGAAGTGCCCCAGCTGCCGACCGATGCACTCCTGATTGTGTCGGAGCGTGTCCATGTCAAGGAGGTTACGCTCCTGGGACTTCATCGAGGGGTCGCCAATCATACCGGTAGCTCCACCCAGTAGAGCTATCGGTCTGTGCCCAGCACGCTGTAAGTGCCGCAGCATCATCACGCCGACCAGGTGACCGATGTGGAGCGAGTCAGCCGTCGGGTCAAAGCCCACGTAGGCCGTCGTCAGATGCTCTGTGAGTTGCTCTTCGGTGCCTGGCATGATGTTATGAATCATCCCACGCGCCTTCAGTTCGCTAATCAGTGAGGAGTGGCTCATAGTTATTCGTTATCTGTTTGTTAGGTCACAAAGATACGAATTTGCTAGTTAATAGACCTTTCCAACGTTGGAACCGAAGAGTTCCCCTCTTGGAACCGAAAAGTTCCAAGAGGGGAACTCTTTTTGGAACTCGTATGTGCTAGAAAGAGAGCACGATACGATCGCTTCGGCAGACCTCTTCCACTCTCCAGCTCCGCTAAGGTTACAGCACGAGCTGCCGAGACATCTTTCTCTCCCCCTCAAACGACAACGGGCGGACTCACTACATGGTGAGCCCGCCCGTACTATTATGGTCGATGTTATATCGCTCAGTCTAGCGCTATCGCATCAGGCGTCGTGCCAGTGAGGTCGATGAGGTACCGAAGTTCTCGATAGGACCGAAGCTGACACTAGGCAAGAAGATGGTACCGTCATCTATCTGTGCCATCACGCCCTGAGCCTCGTTGACGTAAGTAGGCAGTGCGATCGTTCTCTTCTTGTCAAAGACGAATCCGCTACGCTCCAAGGCGGCTATCAGAGCGGGCGAGCGAAGTGCCTTTGTGTCTGAACAGAGGACTATCGCAGAGCCATAGAGCGACTCGTCCTTCTCTGATGGGAATAAGATGATGGACGGGAAGTACTTGCAGCGTGTCTGAACGCCCTGGAAGGGTAGCTCGTTAGAGAGCATATCCAAGACTGCAGCCGTATAGGGTTGGTCAGCATACTTCTTCATGACATCTTCTATCTTCTCCTTCTCAAAGCCAAAGAGTGGCATCGGGAAGTCTACCTCATCGTAGGGGAGCTGCCCCTCTAGCTCACTGTTGTAGTAGAACTGGATCCCTGGGCGGAAGGTCTTTTTAGCCTCTGCGTTCTTAGGAATGTTCATCTCTACATGGGCAATGAGCATGGTTGCCTTATCATAATAGATAGGATTGCCTCCCTTGTCGTTGAGACCTGAGGCGCTAAAGCCCTGAGCCTTGAGGTAAGTGTCGACCTGCTCAGGCGTAGGACGGTGGAGCGTGTCGCAAGAGATCTTGCACTCCTCGAGGAAGTGGTTGGTCTTAAGGTCTAGCCAGTAAGTCACTTCATTGTAGACCTCATGGCCAGTCTTGAACTTGAAGACGCCCTTGTCAGGCTTGCTCGCCTCAGCATCGAAAGTGTGTCCCATGCGAGCCTCGAAGAGCTGAACCATCTCAAGGGTAGCTCCGTAAGGTAGGAGGGGCATCCAGATACCGGTAGTCTGATCCTGAAGAGGATCGACGCGTAGCCAGCTGGTCTTCTTGTTGTCATTGTTAGCCCACCAGAAGATAGGCTCGGTCTGCTCGCCATCTACGAGGACAACAGAGGAAACGCGGCTACCACGTGGTGCGCTGGTGTAGATCTCCTCCGAAGCCTTGGCGGTGCGAAGGTTGCTCTTGACGAAGCCATTGTTGAGCAGATACTCGTCGATGAACTGCTTGGCGGTCTCTTGCGAAGCAAACTGTACGCGAGCGACCTGATAGAGGCCAGCCCGGTCAAAGTAGTAGACGATCTCTTGTACCGCCTTGGTGTCTTGAGGCGTAGCGGTCAGGGTCATCAGCTCTTCTGAGCGCTCAACCTTGTTGCCACGATCCTTTTCGATCTGAGTCACCTCGTCAAGGGTGATGCCGTAGCGCTCGATGGGGAGCATCCACTGTGAGATCCGCTCAGGCCCCTGAGGCGTGTCACCGCCCGTGATGGGGTTGTCAACATCACAACTCGTGAAGGTGAAGAGTCCTGCTATGAGGAGCAGGAGGATTGATGTGATTCTTTTCATAGGGGAAACGTTTTATAGTTAGACTGTTTAGTGTGTATATGTTCGCTTAGCACGCATCATCGGCGCAGTGTGTTGATGGCCGCGATGAAGAGTATCTTGCCCGTCTCGGGGTGTACGATAGAAGCAAAGAATGGTCTGTCGAAGGCGATGCTACGAGTCTCAAGCGGGTCACCTACACCAGGCATCACGGTGCCTATAACCGTTGCAGCGGCTCCCTCGACGCCCTTCTCATTCCACTGGAGTGTCGCTTGGTGGTATAGACGGTTCTGCCGACCCGGCTGCTCGCTCATCTGCTGCGCTAGAAACTTCGGGTCAAACATACGGCTGAGCTCCGTGAGAGGTACACCCAGCGTCTTGCATAGTCCTAGTCCCATCAGCTCAGGCGTCAGGTCTAGCGTGGGGATCCCAGCGTTCAGGCGGGGCAGTCGTATATCTAGTGCGTAGTGCTTGCCAGCCGTGGTGAATTTGCGTAGCTCTTCGGTTGTCGGTAGGCTCTGGGAGAGCGGTAGCGTACGGTCTTTCGGTAAGATGAGCAGCATACGAAATGGTGTCTCACCATGCTCTCGCATCTCCTCACTGGCCAGTAGGCCTACGGAAAGCGCCTCAAAGCGATCATCGGCAAAGTAGTCGATGGAGGTGTCATTGTAGATCGACATCATCATAGCCGGCTCCTCCTCGCCAGTGGCATTGGTGAACTTACCCGCTTGGGTGCGCTCTTCGCTCGTCTTCCATTGCCACGCTGCTGCAAAGAATGCGGTATTGACTAGGAAGGCAAGCGGGTCTTGCTCTACAGCATGACTAGGTTCTAGCATGCGCGGTATCTTGCCGTAGGTCTTGCGGCTGATCCAAGCATTGACCGCCTCGTATGAGGCTGGATCGCTGAGGTCAAGCGTTGCTGTGGAGGCTCCAAAGAAGTCAAAAAGTTGCTGTGGGTAGGACTTGATCAAGTGACTTTGATACTTTGAGGAGACCCAAAAGCTATTGGACGGGAAGTAGCAGGCGTATTCACCCGCACTACACATCACCTTGTTGAGCTGCTGGACATACTTTGCTACAGAGGCAATGCTCTGTGTAGCGGGTAGCTTCAGAGCCGATCTGTATTCATCAAAAGCTTCGTCCGACAGACCTGTCGCATTCATCCCAAGGGCCGTCTCGATAGAGATCGGTGAGAGCACAAGGTTAGCACTGGAAGCCCGATTCTCCAGAAGAGCCCCAAAGAGCTTAAGGCTAAAGGCATTGCCAGCCTCTACCAGAGGCATGCTCTCTGCGGGGAGAGGGGCCTGAGACATGTTAGGGGTCTTAGGCATAGGCGTACCGGCTGCGGGAGCCTTGCCGCCAACTAAGAAAGTGATAGGACCCTCCTTGGGGTCTCGCAGCTCCTCGTCGCAAGCGCTCAGTGTGACAAGTGCCACCGCAAGCGTTAGGATTAAGCCAAAAGTCGAACTATACTTCATCGGTTATACTAGTTAGTTGTTGCATTTATAGCGTTAGCAGTCTTACTTGGCGACTACTACCTTGAGCATGAATCGTCTCATTAGTAGTAGAGGCAAGATTCATTTGTAGCTGGCTAGAAGAGGACTTTTTGTTGCCCATACATGTTCCAGAACTTATCCACAGCTCTAAGAGGGCAGTAAGGTTGATATACCACCTTAGTAGCTCCAGAGCAATCAGTCGTCTCACTTCTCGTAGAAATAAACTGATACGTAGGATAATTGGAGAAAGCTGAAATGTAGAAGTCGTTATAAACTCTCGTCACAGTGCCATCTTTCTCATTTAGAGAATAGGTAATGACATTGGTAAAGTGTATAGGACTTGTTTCTTCGGTGAACTCAACCTTTGCAGGTCTACGTTTAGTCGGCTTATCACTCAAGTCACAGGACGTAAACACCTGATCTAGGATGCTATACTCTCCGAAGAGCTTGTAAGAGCCAGGAGGAATAACGACTAATTGCTCTGTGAGCGCTGTTCCATTGGAAAGAACATATTCGCTTGTCTTATCGCAATCTTTAGCATGCCCATTAACCACAAGAAAGCAGCGGTTCTTGTGCACGAAGAGGTCTTTATCTGTTTTATTCGTTACCGTGAAGGCGGCACTTCCTCCTTGAGCCCAAAAGTCGTACTCTATAAAGCAATTCGCATCCTCATAGACAAGCTTATCAGCCGTCTGTCTCATGGGAGATGTCGACTTTACTGATGCTACTTGATAGTAGGTCGTTGCACAAGATGAGGACAGCAACAAAACAGCAAAAGCAAGTAGGATAGGATGTATTTTAGTCATAGCCATGTATTGAGAGTTATTTCTTACTTGGAGACTACTACCTTGAGCGTGAGGATGGCTCCGTCTGCGCTCTCGGCATGTACGAGGTAACTACCCACTGGTAGCTCAGGTAGCGCATAGTGCGTGCCACCATCGGTAGCTTGCATGATCATCTCACCCTGTAGGCTGTAGAGCGTGATCTGTGCCAGAGGAGTCTCTGAGACGATTGCTCTCTGGTCAGCGTCGTAGTAGATGCTAGCA
>CABQOJ010000075.1 GCA_902465775.1 uncultured Porphyromonas sp.
ATGGCTCGTGCTAAGCCTGCATGGTAGAGCGTGTCTAGATCTTTGCTGGGGCGCAGATTGGCAAAGCCCTCGCGAATCGACTGGTCCGTCAGCGAGGAGATCCAGAGGCGCTCCACGGGACAGGTGCAACCCGCTAGTTGAAGCACCCAGCGCTGTATCAGCTCGCCCTCTTGGCCCGCATCACCGCAGTTGATCACCCGCTCTGCTTGCGAGACCAATCCCTGGATCACGGCAAACTGTCGCTCGATGTGCTCCTCGTGGATCAGTTTGATGCCGAAGCGCTCTGGGATCATCGGTAGCGAAGCGAGGCGCCACCCCTGCCAACTGCTCTGGTAGTCCTCTGGCTCCTTGAGCGTGCAGAGGTGTCCGTAGGTCCAGGTGACGGCATAGCCATTGCCCTCGATATAGCCCGAGCGAGCTTCGGTAGCTCCGAGTATCTTGGCTATGTCACGCGCTACGGACGGTTTCTCAGCAATGCAGACGATCATAGTGGATCACTTATTCATTAGTCGCGCCAGCTCCCGTCTGCATCAGGTAAGCCTTGATAAAAGCATCTATGTCGCCATCCATCACGCCGTTGACATCGGAAGTCTGATAGCCTGTACGGTGGTCCTTGACACGGCGATCGTCAAAGACGTAGCTACGTATCTGAGAGCCCCACTCGATCTTCTTCTTATTCGCCTCGACCTCGCTCTGAGCAGCACGACGACGCTCTAGCTCCTTGTCGTAGAGCTGCGAGCGTAGGAGGCGCAGAGCGTTCTCACGATTGTCCATCTGAGAGCGCGTCTCGGTGTTTTCGATGACGATCTCCTCCGTCTCGCCTGTGTCGGGGTCGGTGTATTGGTAGTGCAGGCGGACGCCCGTCTCCACTTTGTTGACATTTTGCCCACCAGCTCCACTGGATCGGAAAGTATCCCACGAGAGCAGGCCCGGGTTCACCTCCACCTCTATCGAGTCGTCCACGAGGGGTACGACAAAGACCGAGGCAAAGGAGGTCATTCGCTTGCCCTGCGCATTGTATGGGGAGACACGTACGAGGCGGTGCACGCCGTTTTCGCTCTTGAGGAAGCCGTAAGCCAGCTCGCCCTCGATCTGCATGGTGACCGTCTTGACGCCCGCATCGTCGCCGTCCTGCCAGTTGGTGATGGTCACCTTATAGCCCGAGCGCTCCGCCCAGCGCTGGTACATACGCACCAACATGGAGGCCCAGTCCTGACTCTCGGTGCCGCCAGCGCCCGCGTTGATCTTGAGAACAGCGCCTAGGCGATCCTCCTCAGCGCTCAGCATATTGCGTAGCTCGAGGTCTTCGACCAGCTTGATGGCACGAGCGTAGGCATCGTCCACATCTTGCTCCTCGACCGCCTCCTCTTTGTAAAAGTCGTACGCCAGAGAGACCTCCTGCGTAGCCGCATCGACCGCCTCAAAAGCTTCGATCCATGAGCGTATCTCGCCGACGCGTCGCATCTGTTGCTCGGCGCGTGGTACATCATCCCAAAAGTCTGGAGCTTGTGTCCGGAGCTCCTCTTCTTCTAGTTGGACACGTCGCTGGTCGATGTCAAAGATACCTCCCCAGCGCCTTCGTGCGCTCCAACAGCTCGGCTAGTTGGTCCTGTGTTATCATAATAATTATGTGTCTATCCGAGAGCGTATGCCACGAAGGGGTGGCGTGCGCTCCTTTATTTATTGTGTCAATTGGGAGGTCAAAGGTACAGCTTTTCGATTAGCTCGGCGTACTGCTCGAGGATCGCTTTGCGCTTCAGCTTCAGCGTCGGTGTAAGTGTACCCGCCTCAATGGAGAATGGCTCGGCCAGTAGCGCAATGCGCTTGACCTTCTCAAAGCCCGCCAGGTGCGCCTGCAACGGCTCTATATGACTCAGGAGTAAGTCGCTCACCTCGCTACGCTGTGCTAGCTCGGCCGTGGGAAGGTCGGCCAGCGCCTCCTGACCACGCTCACGGAGCCGACGACGGAGCTGTTCGTAGTTGGGATAGATGAGCGCAGCGACAAACTTTCTCTGGTCAGCGACCACAGCGCACTGCTCGATGAGCGGACTGCTACTCAGCAGCGCCTCAACCTGTTGCGGTGCTATGTACTTACCATTGCTCGTCTTGTACAGCTCTTTGATTCGCTCGGTGAAGAATAGCGTACGCCCCTCCAGTCGTCCCGCATCGCCCGTGCGGAACCATCCATCCTCGGTGAAGGCTGTTGCATTAGCCTCATCGTTGTGATAGTAGCCCGGCGTGATCGTGTCGCCACGTAGCTGTATCTCCTGTGTCTCGGGGGCAATGCGTACCTCTACGCCTGGCACTACCTCACCCACGGAGCCTATCACATAGCGCCCAGGTAGGTAGCAGGAGACTGTTGCAGCGGACTCGGAGAGCCCATAGCCGACGACGATGTTAAAACCAGCCGACTGCAAGAACTCGTTGATCTCATTCGAAAGCGGAGCCCCCGCCGTCGGGAAGAAGCGACCCCGCTCCAAGCCTAGGACACGCTTCAATATATAGAAAACCGTGTAGCGGTAGAAAGCATTGGAGATGCGTAGTCCCCAGGGAGCTTTGCGCCCGTGAATACGATAGTCTATATGGTACTTGTGCCCCACACGTAGTGCCTTCCTGTAGATGCGCTGCATCACAGGCTTCGCCTGCTCGATATGCTCCTGGACGCCTTGGTAGACTTTCTCCCAGTAGCGCGGCACGTTGCACATCACCGTGGGACGTATCTGAGGCATCAGCTCCATGATGCGCTTCGGGTTGGTCACGACCGCCACTTTGACACCTGTGGCGAGACAGTAGTAGACCCAGAGCTTCTCGAAGACATGGCTCAGCGGAAGAAAGTTGACCGACACGTCATGATCTCCCAGCGTTGGGAAGAGCTGCTGGTGTCGCTCCACCTGTGAGAGGATCATGTGATGGGTGATCTGTACCCCCTTTGGCGTGCCCGTAGTGCCTGAGGTGTAGATGATGACGGCCGTCTCGTCGGCTGTTCCAGCACCTAGCTGCGCCCGCACCTCCGTCTCGTAGGGCATCGCGTCACCCATCGAGAGGAAGGTGTCAAAGTACTCACTTCGCTCATCAGACGGATCACGTACCACCCGCTCGTCTAGGATAACCATCTGACGTAGCGTAGGGTGGTTCGCCAGGAGCGGGTAGACATTGTTGTACTGAAACTGTTCCCCCACGAAGATCAACTGGACGCCTGCATGCTCCGTGATGAAGGCTACCTGCTCTGGCGAGCAAGTGGCGTAGAGCGGTACGCAGACAGCCCGTATCGCCATCAGTCCCAGCTCGGTGATGATGCCCTCCATCATGTTTTGCGTATAGAGCGCCACACGGTCGCCTGGCTTGACGCCAGCGCGTACCAGCGCCTGTGCCGCCAGCATCGTCTGCTCGGCCAGCTGCTCGCCACTCCACTCATGCCAGCGCTCCTCCGCCGTGCGATCCATATAGCGCAGGAGAGACTTGTTTCGATAAGTGGAGGCAAAGAGCTTGAGCAGATCACTCAGATGATTCATTGTCATAGGCTGGCGATATTAAGGGGGGGGGAAAAGTTCTTATTTCTTATTTGAAGATGAGCGTTGCTTGATAGGCACCTTCTTGAGTAGCTCCTCCAGCTCTGTCTCTCGCTCGTTGAGGAAGAGCGGGTGATTGCTCTCGTAGAGCTGCTCATGGAGGGTATGGAGGAAGATCTTCTGATCCCACGAGAGGTCGCGCAGGAGTAGGTCACTACTCTGCTGCATGCGAGGCAGTAGCTCTCTGACCACCTTGCGCCCCTCGGGGGTGATCGATAGGAGTAGGCTACGACGATCCTCCAGATTGCGTGTCTGCGAGATCAGACCGCTCTTGAGTAGACGGCGGATGATCTCACTGCCAGAGGTCTTCTCGACGACGTTGTAGTTGTTGAGCTCGGTCTTGGTCATCTCGCCCTTTGCCATCAGCGTGATGAGATAGGAGTACTCGTCGATGGTCTGGAGGGGCGTATCTTTGATCGCTTTACGCACGAGGTAGCGCATGTAGCGGTATACGAAGCTTATGTCACGCGCTATCACTGCATTGAGATAGGCATGACCCTTCGTGCCCGTCTCGGACTCCTCGCTGGATGCCTGCTGCTCAAGAGACTGATCAGCAAAGCGCAGGAAGTTGCTCAACGACTGCTCAGCATTGCCACGAAACTCTTCGTACCTCTCAACTAGGTCAAGTAACTCATGTAATAATGGGTAACTCATATTGTGCTATGCTTTTTCAAAAGGTTGCTAGTCGCGTTATCTCGCCCGTGGAACGAATATCCACAAGAGGATATAGATGGGAATCCCCGCAAAGGCCGTTGTGCATGTTAGCAATAGGTAGATAATTCGCACGACTGTCGGATCCCATCCGAAGTAGTTTGCGATGCCTCCGCATACGCCACCAATCCTTGCATCACGAGAGCGGTAGAGTCTTTTGTTGTTAGCCATAATTGTAATGCTCCTTAGCTAATTCATAAATCTGACGTAGCTCCGTTCAGTCAGGCCACGCTCATTTACCTACAAATGTACAAAAAGTTCTAGACTTCGCTGGAGCGAGAGCTAGAGACGAGGAAATCTCCAGCGAGCAAACAAAAATTTTCCACGGAGAGACGAAATAAAACTTCGGAAGAATGAAACGAAAGTTCGGAAGAATGAAATCAAACTTCGGAAGAATTTTTTCGTCCCTCCGTGGAGGTTCCGAAATTCCTCCCGAGGGATTGGGTGATTTCTTCTTGTGCAACGGTTGTAGGGACGCACGGATCGTGCGTCCGTCCCCGTTAAAACCACGACGCCGTCAACATTTGATGCAACGGACGCAGCGTCCCTACAGCCGTTATACGTCTCCGATTCCTCAACTCTTACTTTGTTCTTACGAATATTTTCACTACCTTTGATGTAGGAAGGATGGTCTGTACCTTTTTAGGAATAGACTGTTCTACCTCTTTGGGCGAGCGAATGAGGAGCGCCCCAGCGTCGTCCCTTTTGCTGGATTAGTAGGAGGAATGCCCTGTTAGAGACTATTGTGGCAGACTTGAGCGTTGCGAAGCAAGAGATATCAAGTAGCCCGTCGATCTACGCAGAGCTTCGTAGGGACACCTCATCGAGCGACTAGCACACTGTATACACTAACCTTAAGACGACTTTATGGCATTATTCAACCCACCAGAGCATCTCTCCTGCCACCACTACGCAACGCATGCCAATAGTGGGTGGCTCCGCGTCGATGGCGCCGGCCAGAGCTCCTACCGTGGAATGACCGAATATCACTCGATCCTCTTCTGCACCAGGGGCTCCGTACGTCTGGCTATAGCTGACGAACTGTGGGAGCTACACGAGGGGCAGATGAAGTTTATCCCTCGGGGCACTTCGGTAACTGCCATATTTAGTGATGATGGCGAGCTACTGGACGCTTACTTTGACGTTGTTGACTTCATCTGTGACAAGATCTCGTTACAGCAGCTGCAGGAGCTCAAGCAAGAGGTCGTCTGCGACCCTGAGCCTCTAGAGGTGCGTGGAGCCATACACTCACTACTGGACACGCTCAAGGTGTACCTAAATGATCAGGCGCTCTGCGCCTACCTCCACGAGCTCAAGGTCAAGGAGCTCTTCTGGAATCTAAGAGCTTACTATAGCCGTGAGGAGCTAGCCGCCTTCTTGTGGCCTATCCTAGGAGAGTCCAAGTTTCACAGCGACGTGATCAGCGCTTTCACCTGCAATGCGAAGGTCTCCGACCTAGCCGAGCGGGTCTATATGTCTACCTCCGCCTTTTACAAGCGATTTAGAGAGGAGTTTGGCATATCGCCCGAGCAGTGGATACGTATGCAGAGTAATAAGCAGATCCTCTTCCTCGTACAGGACTACGACCTATCCATCGGTGAGATAGCCAGCCAGCTATCCTTCAACTCGCAGTCCACCTTCTCGCGCTACTGCTCGAAAAACTTCGGCTTCCCCCCCTTGCAGCTACGTCGCATCCTGCAGGAGGGCACCTCCTCGGAGGAGCTACTCCAGATGAGCTACAACAACGAGTAGAGGGGCCCGTCGTCATGACGTATTTTCCACTCCAAAATGCAATTTGGAGTGGAGCTCGCCCTGCTCCGGACGCCCCCTCCTCTCCTAGGAGGGCGGGAGGAGCAGGTAGCGAGCTG
>CABQOJ010000076.1 GCA_902465775.1 uncultured Porphyromonas sp.
CGAGCTGCAGACGCAGGCCGTACCCTCGGACGGTGCGCTCGTAGGCGAGGGCTAGGTCGTTGGTGTACCACGGCTGGAGATGATTCTCGGGGAAGTTTTCCAGCTGACTGTACCGCTCGCCGGCGCAGATGAAGTTGTAGTTGAGCTGCCACCCCTTGTACTGCAGAATTGCCGTGGCGGAGCCGCTATGCCAGGGGATGTAGGGGATCTGGTGGCGGTAGTAGCTCTCCTTAGGATCAGTGACCTCGATGGCTCTCTGGTAGGTGTACTGGGCCCGCAGAGATAGCTGCAGGTCACGAATCGGGACGAGGCTCCAGGTGCACTGAGCGTCGATGCCTCGTATGTCGACCTTGCCGAGATTGATCATGGTCCAGCGAAATTGCTGTCCCTTGGGGTAGGCGATGATCTTGTTGGTCACGAGATTGTAGTAAGCGTCTACCTTGAAGTCTAGGGTGTGGAGCCACGGCTTTTGCGGTGCGAGCTGGTACTGCAGACCCACGTTGTACTGGATGGTGTGCTCAGGGTCAAGCTTGACATTTCCTATCTCGGTGTAGTATAGATCGTTGAAGGTGGGTAGGCGAAAGCTTTGCTTATAAAAGGCGTTAAATCGTAGATCAACCGCCTCCCACGGCTTGACCGACAGGATGGCTGCGGGGGTGAGCTTGCGAAAGAGGGGAGCCTGTGTGAGTAGCTTCGCTTTGTCCTGAGCTAGCGTGCCGAGGAGGCTGACCTGCGCATTGATCCAATCGTTGGTATAGGTCGAGGCGAGGGCGAGCAGGTGGGTGAAGCGATGCGGGTAGACGAAGTCGTAGAGGTTGGCGTCGAGCTTGTTCCACTGCAGATCATAGGCGGCGGAGAGGTACCAGTGGTCGATCAACTGAAAGGCTGAGGCGACCGACCCATATAGCTCTTGCTGCTGGTAGAGGTTGTCCACCTTGAAGGCGGCTGTCGGCTCGTTGCGCACGAAGTGGGTCTGGTAGTAGGCGTACTTGGCGATGGCGTGTAGACGTATGCGGTCGCTAAGCTGCTGCTCGTAGGTGGTCTGGACGAAGCTGTTGTTGTCCCAGAGGCGCTCACCACGACGCCACACATTATTGACGATAGCGCCAGGTATGCCTCGCTCGCTGTTGTAGTTGTACACCTTGACGAGCATCTGCCCGTCGGGGAGACCGATGTGGAGATTGCCCTCAAGTCGTGTGGCGTTGATGTCTCCATTGTGCCGGACGGCTGTGGTGTCGTAGGCTATCTCGTGGGTGAGGGGAAGGACTTTCTTGTACCTAAATTTATACTTGCCGCTGCTCTTGATCCACTCTGCATTGAAGGACATTGTGACCCTAGGCTCCAGGCGGTGCTCGATCAGTATGGCGGGATTGAAGAGGTCGAAGGAGCCAGTCCGTAGAGTTGCTCTCAGATTGGTCTGCGCCCCATCGGTAAAGGTTGGCTTGCGTGTCTGAAGGTAGACGGTCCCGCTAGAGCCAAAGTCTTTAGCGGGCTGGAGGTAGCTACCCTTTTGTCCATTGAAGACCTGTATCGCCTCCATATTGTCGAGGGAGTACTGGCCGAGGTCTATCTGCCCGTTCTGCGCATTGCTCAGCTCGACTCCATCGTAGAAGACACCGACGTGGTGGGTGCCCATGCTGCGGATGTTGACCGTCTTGAGTCCACCGACTCCGCCGAAGTCCTTGACCTGAACGCCCGAGAAGGAGCGGAGCGCATCGGCTATAGAGAAGGCACTGAGCGCCTTGAGCTCTTGCCCCGAGAGTTGCTGTGCGGGTATGACGCCGCGCTTGTAGTCTGGCTCGCGGGGAGCTCGCACCACGACGGTCTCCAATAGATGCGTCTGTACGGTATCGTGAGGGGAGGGTTGCTGCGCACATAGCTGAGGTGTGGTGGCGCAGAGGAGGAGTAGAGAGAGGATGAGAGTAGCCATCGGGATAGAAGTCCTAGATGTAAAAAGAGTAGGGGCGAACTCCCTAAGAGTCCGCCCCTACGTAGCTGTCTAACGGACAGAGATGGGCACTTTAGTCGTGTGCCTCGTGCTGTCTGCTTACTTCTTTACGAATGCAATGTGACCGGGTAGCATACCCGTGCGGGTGGTCTGCCACTTGAGCTTGCCATCGGGTGTGTAGCAGTATAGCGTACCGCTAGAGCGATAGTCCTTGGCATCCATAATGTAGATGTCGCCTGAAGCGGGGTGTATGGCGAGACCGTAAGCGGTCTGAATGTTGACATCCGTACCGTCGGTGATAAAGCTCTCGGGGAGAGGCTTAGCAGCGTTGATGTCTACAAGACCGAAGCCTATCTTCATCTTCTTAGCTGCACTATCCCAGACGCTGCTGTAGTAGTAGAGCTTGTCACCGTAGAAGGCCATCTGAGCGCAAGGCATATTGAGAGAGTCGAGCTTTGATACCTTTTGCGTAGCTGGATCGATGTCTATGTAGTAGAGGTTCGAGGGTACGTTGCCGTAGTTACCACGAGAGGTGACCCATAGTCTACCGTTGTGGTCCATTCTGAGGCGGTGGAGGTTCATACCGACCTCGATCTTATCTACCTCGGTGAAGCTCTTAAGGTCAATGACTGATAGGGTGCGCTCATAGTTTGGCTTCATGTAGCCACCAGAGTTAGCGACGTATAGTCTTTCGCCCTTGATAACCATCTCCTCAGGCTGGTAGCCTACGACGACCTGTCCTGTGATAGCTAGCGTGTTGAGGTTGATACGATAGACGGCTCCTGGTACCTGCCCCTTAGCGTCTCGTGTGCTCGTGCTGACGTAGCTAGAGACGTAAGCGTTGTCGCCCTTGAAGCAGATGTAGCGACAGTTGGGGATGTCTACCTGACCGATGCGCTTACCGCTCTGAGCATCGAGGACCTCTACCTTGTTAGAGCTGTTGAGGACGACATATAGCCTAGAGCCGTAGATCTGCAGATCGTTGCCCGTGTCGCCAAGCTCCTTGACGACGTTAGGATTGAGCGTAGCGTAGATGTTTCGTGTGTAGGTGCCACTGAGGAGGTTCATGTAGTCCAGCGAACTGTTGTTTGCCTGGAAGTTACCTTCGTTGAGTAGGTAGAAGCCAGCGATACCACCGCTGACCTGCGAGCTGTTTGCGATTACCTCAGAGTCGGAGGGTACGACGGGGTCGTCCTCACGACAAGAGTTGAGAAGTCCTAGACTGAGGATACAGAGTAGGAGTAGATTGCGATACAAGTGATTCATAATATGATTGGATTGATTTGCTTTGTTGCAAAGGTAGTGAAAGGAATTGGTATAGGCACCTTTGGGTATACTAAAGGCTTCCTGCGAGTGTGCAGACGAGACGCATAGCATCTGCAAAGGGGGCTAGAGCGCTGGCTCTCTGCTGCCAGAAGTTTGTATACTGCTTGCCATGATCCTGCTCCGTGAGCGGGGTGTCGCTGACGATGCGTAGGCTGACGAGTGGCGTATGATATAGGTAAGCTGTCTGAGCGATGGCAGCGCTCTCCATATCAACTGCAACGAGGTCGGGGTACTGCTGCGCGAAAGCTCTCAGGTGATCGGCATCGGGGATGAAGGTGTCGCCACAGAGGAGTAGTCCTTCATGGAGCGGTATGCGTAGTTGCTTAGCCACAGTCGCCATGGCTGTCGCATCTGCTGAATATTGTGCGGGCATGCCCTGTACTTGTCCACGCTCGTTGCCCTCGCCACACCATACATCGTGATAGCGGTATGCCGTCGAGAGGCAGAGGTCGCCGACCTGCGCTCCTGCGTAAAGTCCTCCCGACACACCGACATTGACTAAGAGCTGGGGCTGGTAGCGCACTATAGCTAGCTGCGTGGCAAGCGCTGCGTGAACCTTGCCGATGCCTGTCTCAAGGAGGTGAAAGGTCCACTCGGTCTGGTGCCCCTCTAGTCGTAAGGTGTAGCGATAGCTGGCAAAAGGCGCCTCCTCAACCAATGTACACTCCACTAGCTCCACGGCGGGAGCTAGAGTCTCTATCGCAGAGTGTATCGCCATGCGCTCTTTGCTCATAGCGCATAGCAGGACAATGGAGGGGAACATGCGACTAGCTCTTGATCAGAACTTGATGATCTTGGGCTGATTGACTGATTGGGTGGTGGGCTCGTTGCCTTCCTGTGTCGGATCTACACTGGGGAGCTCCTCTACGTCTGCGCCAGGCGTCCTAGTAGGCGTGGAGCGCTGAGCAACCTTTGAGGTGTCCAACGTTTGCGACATAGCTGGTGTTTGGTTGCCGTACTTATACTTAGCACGTCGCTCCTCCACCTCTGAGTAGCTGTGGTTCTTAGCGGGCTCCTCGTCGAGGTAGTCGATCAGGTCGTCACGATCTAGCTCGTCGTCGGTCAGCACGATAGGCACGAAGGTGGGCAGAGAGCTGCGTGGCTCGAGGTCGAACTCGGAGTAATACTGGTTGAGTAGCTTGTTTTGCTCCTTCTCGATCTCCGTCTGACGCACATAGTCCTCTACATCCATAGCAGTCATAGGCATGTGCGCCTCCTTTTGGAAGCCTGAGGCGATGATGACGACCATCACTTTGTTGCCCAGTTCCTCGTTGAAGGCGTGACCCGACTTGTTGTTCTGCAGATTGCGGATGGAGGAGGTAAGCTTCTTGATCTCGTCCATCTCGTCAGTCGTCAACGCGTCGGACGGGTCGTAGAAGATAGCGAGCTGTAGCCTCGTTGCTGTGGTGATGTCGTCGTTGTTGAGTAGCGGAGAGCGGAGTGCCGAGTCGATAGCCTTGCTCACACGGTCGGAACCCTCGCCGTAGCCGATGCTGATGTGTGCGATGCCTCCGTCCTTGAGCGTGGTGCGTACGTCGGCGAAGTCTTGGTTCATCTCCATCTCGTTGGTGATGACCATGGTGATGGCGCGAACGGCATTGGCTAAGATCTCGTTGGCTTTGTTGAGAGACTCGTCCCAGGGAAGCTCTCCGTAGACTTGGTTGATGTTTTCGTTGGCAATGATAACCAGTGAGTCCACCTCTTGGCGCATGCGCTCGGCACCTTGCGCAGCTTTGATCATACGCTGTCTCTCCTCACGGACGAAAGGCATGAAGATAAAGCCGACCGTGAGCAGTCCCATGTCGCGAGCTATCTTCGCAATGACAGGCGCAGCGCCAGTCCCTGTGCCGCCTCCCATACCAGCGCAAATGAAGACCATCTGGGTCTCGTTGTCATCGAGGAGGGAGTGGATGAGCTCTCGGTCTTCTAGGGCGGCCTCTTCACCGACCTCGATCTTACTTCCCGCACCCAGTCCTTGGGTTAGCTTCTGTCCGATGACGGCTACATCTTTTAGCCCACTCTTGGCGAGGTCTTGCTCATCTGTGTTGAGGAGCAGATAGGAGACCCCTTGGAGTCCAGAAGCGTGAATGTGCTTGACGGCATTGCCTCCGGCACCACCTACGCCGATCACCTTGATCAGCTTTTTCTGAGCAACCGCTTTGTTGTATTTGAAGTTGACGAGCTTGTCTGCGTTATCCATTTGTCGAAAGAGATAAGAGGTTAGATAAAATGGGAGAGAGGGAGTGACGGACTAATCAATGTCATCGGTCAGTACATCCTTAATCTTGGAGAACCAATTGAAGGACTTCTTCCGCTTGGCACTCTTATGCTCCCGCTTTGTGGCTTTGCGAGGCTGATCAATGTCGGGCAGGTCAAAGAGCGATGTCTGAGCCTGTGGCTCGGAATGCTCCTCGGTAGTCTCAGTGCTATGATCCTCTTCGGGAGTTTCCACAGGCTGGCTAGCTTGTACCGTGGTTTGTGGCGCTGGTGTGGCGACCGTGCTTGACGTAGCAGTGGTACTCTGAGGCGCATCGATGGAGCCGATGCAGTTGACCTCCGCACGATAGATGAGTCCTGCACAACCAGCGTAGTCTACATCTCCAGAGAGAGGCGTATCGCCCTTGTAAACCTTATCGTTGAACTCACAAGCTAGCGAAACAAACTTGCTCTCGCCCTGTAGATAGTTCACGAAGCCTGTCATCAGAGCGCCTTGTCCCGCTAAGACAATGCCAGACCCTAGCCGAGCACCAGCCTCGAAGTCGTGGATGACACGGAGTACGTTTGCTGTGATCTCCTTCATGCGAGCAGTCACGAGGCTGTTGACATCACGCATCTTAAGCCCA
>CABQOJ010000077.1 GCA_902465775.1 uncultured Porphyromonas sp.
ACGACCGTCACTTCCTCGATGCCGTGTCGACCCACACGGTGGATATAGACTTTGGTAAGGTGAGACTCTTCGCGGGTAACTACAGCTACTGGTACGAGTCCAGTCAGTTGGCCCTCCGCCAGCAACAGCAGCAGAATAAGAAGCTTGAGGAGAAGAAGAAGGAGCTTGAGGAGTTCATCCGTCGCTTTAGTGCCAACGTGGCAAAGAGCAAGCAGACGACCAGCCGTAAGAAGATGCTGGAGCGCCTCGACATCAATGAGATCGAGCCGTCGTCACGTCGCTACCCAGGCATCCTCTTCCAGCCTGATCGTGAGCCGGGCAACAAGGTGCTAGAGGTCAACGATCTATCGGCCGTGACGGACGAGGGAGAGGTACTCTTCAAGGGGCTGACCTTCAATGTGGAGCGAGACGACAAGATCGTCTTCATCAGTCACGACCCGCGTGCTATGACGGCACTCTTTGAGATCATCAATGGTAACCGCAAGGCGCAGCAGGGGAGCTACGAGTGGGGACAGACGATCACGACTGCTTATCTGCCTTTGGACAACAGCGCTTACTTCGACACCGATATGACGATCCTTGACTGGCTCGGGCAGTTTGCCAAGGACACGAACGATGTCTACCTCAAGGGCTTCCTAGGGCGTATGCTCTTTAGCGGTGAAGAGGTGAATAAGCGCGCCTCGGTCCTTTCGGGAGGTGAGAAGATGCGCTGTATGATTAGCCGTATGATGCTTCCCCCAGGGGCTAATGTGCTGATCCTCGACACGCCGACGAACCACCTAGATCTGGAGTCGATTCAGGCGTTCAACAACACGCTCATCTCCTTCAAGGGAAATGTTCTCTTCTCGAGCCACGATCACGAGTTCATCCGCACGGTGGCGAATCGTGTCATCGAGCTGACGCCAAACGGAATCATCGATCGTATCATCAACTACGACGACTACATCACCGACCCGAAGGTGGCTGAGCTACGCGAGAAGTACTACAACGCATAAAGAGAGCACACGCCTATGGCTCGTATCCTCGCTATCGACTACGGCACCAAGCGCACGGGGCTGGCGGTGACCGACTCGCTACAGATCACGCCTGGGGCGCTCGACACGGTGCCTACGCATCAGCTCCTCAACTACCTAGCGGACTACTTGGGGCGTGAGGAGGTGGAGACGATCGTCCTCGGCAAGCCGACACAGATGGACGCGACGCCCTCGGCGACGTGGCAGGCGATACAAGCTTTGGCTAAGAAGCTGCAACATCTCTATCCTCAGATACGTCTAGAGTATGTGGACGAGCGCTTTACCTCTGTCTTGGCACAGCAGACGATCCGCGAGGCGGGCATCGGCAAGCAGCGCCGCCGACAGGACAAAGGGTTGGTGGATCGTGTCAGTGCGACCATCATTTTGCAGAGCTATCTGGAGAGCTTGCGCATGCTTCACTAAAAGAAAGAATTAACCGTTTACTCTTATGGCTAAGACCTTACCTATATACCTTTACGGACAACCAGTGCTTCGCAACATGAGCGAGGACATAACGCCTGACTACCCAAACCTCTCGGAGCTGATCGCAGACATGTGGCAGACGATGTACGAGAGTGACGGCATCGGCTTGGCGGCTCCACAGATCGGGCGCAACATACGTCTGCAGGTGATCGATGCGACGCCTCTGGCGGATGAGTATCCTGAGTGTGCGACGCTCAAGCTGGTCATGATCAATGCGCATATGCAGTCCCTGAGCGAGGATACTTGTTCGGAGGCTGAGGGTTGTCTGAGCTTGCCCGGCATTAACGAGCGGGTCGTGCGACCTAAGTCGATCGTGGTGGACTATATGAATGAGCAGTTTGAGCCACAGCGTCTCGAGCTCTCGGGTTATGCGGCTCGTGTGGTGCAGCATGAGTATGACCACCTGGATGGCAAGCTCTTTGTAGATCACATATCGGCGATGCGTAAGCGACTGATCAAGAAGAAGCTCCAGCATATAGTCGACGGTCGGATACGTGTCGGCTACCCCGTGATGCGTAATCCGATACATTAGCCCGTATGCGTCCGCTCCTACGACCACTCTCTCTGCTCCTCTGCATGCTCTGCGTGTGGAGCAGTGCGCTCTGGTCGCAGATAGATACGGAGCGGGTGATGACGATCGGGCGCAATGCGATCGGCTTCAAGGATTTCGTGGTCGCCATCGAGCACTTTAACCAAGTAATCGAGGTGTCTCCCACGATGGCTGAGCCGTACTATTACAGAGCTTTTGCGAAGCTTATGCTGGGTGACTATGCGGGTGCCGAGCGGGACGCGACGCTCTGCCTGGAGCGCAACCCTTTTCTCTCTAGAGCCTACATGGTACGTGGCGCGGCACGGCACAATCAGCAACACTATGCGGAGGCGGCGACAGACTATGCGCAAGCGCTCAAGATTACGCCGGACGACTTTTACCTCTCGTTCAACCTCGCAGGCTCGCTCTACGGAGCCGAGCAGTATGAGCGTGCCGACTCGGCAGCGCTCGCCCTGACGCAGCGTCACCCGAAGGAGGCGCGGGGCTACTTCCTCGCCGCGGAGATAGCGTTGCGGCGACAAGACACGGTCGCTGCGGAGGAACGGATAGCCGAGGGCTTGGCGATAGACTCGCTGAGTGCTGCGCCTTATCGGATGCTCTCGACGATTGCTTACCTGCGGGGTGACTACAAAGGGGCACTACGCTACCATGACAAGAGCATAGAACAGGATCCAAACCAAGCTAGCGACTACATCAACCGTGGACTGACACGCTACAAGCTAAAGGAGTACCGTGGCGCTATGGAGGACTACAATCAGGCGCTCCTCTTGACGCCTCACGATGCGGTCGCTCGGCACAATCGCGCCTTGCTACGTATCGAGGTGGGCGACCTACAGGGTGCTCGCGAAGATCTGCTAGAGGTGGTGCGTCTGCAGCCGACCAACCTGACGGCACACTTTAACTTAGCCTTGGTCCAGACGCAGACGGGACAGTACCGTGAGGCGATCGAGACGCTAGACTATATATTAGGTCGTCGACCGGAGTTCCTCTCGGGTTACTATCAGCGCTCGGAGGTGAAGCGTCTGCTCGGTGACGCTGCTGGAGCGGACAGAGACTACTGGTTCGCCTACAAGCTAGAGCGTGGACAGGTCAAAGCGCCTAAGCCGACCATCGCTGACAGCACTGGGTCAAGTGTGGCGAGCGACGAACTGTATGCGCTAGACCATCATGCGGAGCTACAGTCTGCGAGTAGCGATGCGACTTCTGCTTCGCTGAGTGCGGGGAGCAATTCGTTACGCGGTTCGATCCAAGAGCAAGCCAGTTCGTCGGAGGCTTGTCCTGCTTACGAGCTCACTTACTTTGTGCAGAAGAGTCACGACAAGCTTTTGCCTCGCTCGAACTTTTCCGCAGAGCTAGAGGCGTACAACGAGCGTACGGGTTACCAACCCCGTCTCTTGCTTGCCGTCGGTGCTCAGTCGCTAGACAGTACGCAGCTCCATGTCGTGCTGGAGGATATAGCGCGTCTGCAGGCTAGTGGTGTAGAGCTCTCGGCCGACTGGCATCTGCGTATGGGCATTGACAAGCTACTCTTGCGAGACATTGGCGAGGCGATCTCACAGTTCAACGCTTCTCTCGATCTAGCTCCTCAGCAGCCGCTCGCGCTCCTAGCGCTTAGCACGGCGCGTCTCATGCAGGCGGAGACGCTCACCGATCCTAAGCAACAGAAGCTTATGTACGACTTAGCGATGCGTCAGCTCACTACTGCCATTAGTCACGCCCCACAGATAGGTTATCTCTACTATAACCGTGCTCATCTGCACCAGATGCTGGGCCATACGGATCAAGCGATCGCAGACTACACCAAAGCGATCGAGCTACTGCCCCAAGCTGGCGAAGCTTACTACAATCGTGCGCTACTCCTCGAGCAGCAGGGACAGCATGAGCAGGCGATAGATGACTTAAGCCGTGCTGGCGAGCTGGGCATTTATCAGGCTTATTCTCTTATCCATACTATTCAGACACGCTGATGATATCCGTTCAAGACCTTACGGTAGACTTTGGGAAGCAACTCCTCTTTGACTCGATCAACTTTGTCATTAGCAAGGGCGAGCGGGTCGCACTTGTCGGGCATAATGGGGCGGGGAAGTCAACCTTGATGAAGATCCTCGTCGGCATTGAGCAACCTACGAGTGGTACCGTCAGCCGTCCCCGCGAACTTTCGATAGGTTATCTGCCACAGGTCAAAGAGTTGGTCGACCACACCACCCTGCGGGCGGAGGTTGAGGAAGTCTTTAAAGATGTGCAGTCGCTCAACGATCAGTACGACCGCCTGAGCGAAGAGCTGGCGACCCGCACGGACTACGACTCGCCTGAGTACCTAGAGTTGATCGAGCGCCACGGACATCTCACCGATCTGATACAGATGCACCACCCGTCGCAGTACCTTGCCGAGATGGAGCGGACGCTCCTCGGACTAGGCTTCGAGCGGAGCGACTTTGACAGACCGACCCGCGAATTCTCCGGCGGATGGCGTATGCGTATCGAGCTGGCGAAAGTGCTGCTGAGCAATCCCGATCTGCTCCTCCTCGATGAGCCGACGAACCACCTAGACATTGAGTCCATCGACTGGCTCGAGCACTTCCTCATCGCCCGTGGAGTCACGCTCCTCCTCGTCTCGCACGATCGTACCTTTCTCGACAACGTGACCAACCGCACCATCGAGATCGAGCTGGGACGCATCTACGACTACAAGACTTCCTACAGCCACTACGTCACCCTGCGTGAGGAGCGTCTGGAGCAGCAGAAGCGAGCTTATGAGAATCAGCAGAAGAAGATCCAAGACATTGAGTCCTTCGTCGAGCGCTTTCGCTATAAGCCGACGAAGAGCGCACAGGTCCAGAGCCGTCTCAAGCAGCTAGACAAGATCGAGGAGATCGAGCTCGACGAGATAGACACACGGCACATCAACTTTACCTTCCCGATGGCAGGGCGCAGTGGCGACTATCCCGTCATCATCGAGGACCTAGACAAGAGCTACGGCTCCCTCTCCGTGCTGCGCAACGTATCAATGACCATCAAGCGTGGCGAAAAGGTCGCCTTCGTCGGGAAGAACGGCTCTGGTAAGTCAACCCTCATGCGCTGTATCATGGGACAAGAGGAGTACACCGGCAAGCTCCAGATAGGACACGGCGTAGAGATCGCATACTTCTCTCAGAATAGAGCGCAGGAGCTACCTGCCAATCAGACTATCCGTGATGCCATCGACAGCTTGGCGCGTGGCGATATGAGACTACATATCAATGATATGCTGGGTGCCTTCCTCTTTGGCGGGGAGGTGGCCGACAAGCCGATCAGCGTGCTCAGTGGTGGCGAGCGCGCTCGTGTCGCCATCATGCAGATGCTCCTAGAGCCTGCCAACCTGCTCATCCTCGATGAGCCGACGAACCACCTGGACATCCGAACCAAAGAGATCCTCAAGCGAGCCATCGCAGCCTTCCCCGGGACCGTCATCGTCGTCTCGCACGACCGCTACTTCCTCTCGGGGCTCGTCGACCGCATCTTCTCCTTCGGCCATGGTGCCGTACGGGAGTGCATGAACGGCCTCGACGGCTACCTCGCCACCCTCCACGAAGAGCTTAACCAACAGCCCTCAACCAACAGCCAACAGCCAACGGTTAACAGCGAGCAGCCAAAGCCCAAAGCCCAGCCCCTCGACTATCAGCAGCAGAAAGAGCAGCAAAAGAAACTGCGCACCCTACGTCGTACCGCCGAGACCCTCGGCGAGCAAGTCTCCAAGCTACGTGATCAGCAGACCGAACTGGAGAAGAAGATTGAGACCGCTCCGTCTCCTCAGCTTATCGAGCAGTACACCCTCGTCAATGGTCAACTTCAAGAGGTTACCAAGCAGTGGGAGGATGCCGAGTTTGCCCTCATGGAGTACGAGGAGGAGATCCAACAGTAGTAATTAGCCAACGAATCGCACCGTGAGACAGTTCCTTAAGCTCTTCGGCAAGTACATCCGCCCCTACCGTCACTACATAACAGGTGGCATCATTGCCAATATCCTCTCGGCGCTGCTCAACCTGCTCGCCTTCTCGCTCATCATG
>CABQOJ010000078.1 GCA_902465775.1 uncultured Porphyromonas sp.
GTGCGCTTACTTCAGCGCTGCGATAGCCTTGTCGTAGTTAGGCTCCTGGGTGATCTCGGGCACTAGCTCCTCGTAGATGACCTTGCCCTCGGCGTCGATGACGATGACGCAGCGAGCCTGTAGCCCTGCGAGAGGTCCGTCCTGCATCATCAGCCCGTAGCCCTTGCAGAAAGCAGGCTCTGAAGAGGGAACCGTGCAGCAACGGAAGGAAGAGAGTGTTTCGACATTGTCTAGACCCTCAGCGCCGCAGAAGCGTGCCTGTGCGAAAGGCAGGTCCTGAGAAATGCAGAGGACGACGGTGTTGTCGAGCTTAGCAGCCTCAGCGTTGAAGCGACGTACGGATGCTGCGCAGACGCCCGTATCGATGCTGGGGAAGATGTTGAGGACGACACGCTTGCCACGGTAGTCTGAGAGCTTGGCCGTGGAGAGGTCCTTGCGAACTAGCTCGAAGTTGGGAGCCATCGTACCTACCTTAGGTTGCTCACCAGCGAGGGTGACTGTGATCTTATCTTGAAATTTTACTGTAGACATACTGTTTATTGGGTTTATAGTTACTGTGTATTAAGTGTTTTACTGATTATTCGTCTTGACGCCTATCTTGCCGAGGAGCCCCTCGATGTGATCCATGGGAAGGTCTCCGAGGCTCTTGTAGGGCAGGTCATCGAGTGGCACGAAGAGTACCATCGGGATGCTCTGTACCCCAAAGAGTGCGGCTAGCTGCGGGTTCTCGTCCACGTTGACCTTGTAGACGACGAGCTGGTCAGCGTATCGGTCGGCAACCTCTTGTAGCTTGGGAGCTAGCTGACGACAGGGACGGCACCAGTCGGCGTAAAAGTCGATGATGGCCGGCTTGTCACCCTTATAGACGAAGGTGTCGGGATGCGCCTCAAAGTCGTAGATATGCTCGCGCATATAGTTGGCATTGATGTGCTGGATCTCGGCCTTAGGCGTCTCTTTCTTGCTTTGAGCTGTGCAGGCGACACTGAGCGTGAGGAGCGCAGTCATGAGCAGGAGAGACTTCTGTATGAATTGTATTCGTTTCATCTGTTATACTCGTTAAAATCGCCCTCTAAGATAGGGAAAACTTGCGACACAGCCAAAAGTTTACTTTATAAGAATGGTCTGTGACGCCATCGGATCGAGTCAAGACGACTAAAGAAAAGCGCAAGATCGGGACTGTGCGACCCAATCTTGCGCAAAGAGTAGCTCTTCTTGTACCGATTAGAGACAAAGAGAGCTAAGGTGATAGGCTTCTACTAGTTCTTTAGGAAGACTAATCTGTCTAGAATGTCACCGTTAGCCCCATAAGCAACGGCAATGTAGGTGCCTTGTGGGTAGTGAGCTATGGAGATATCCTGCTTCTGACCGCTGGTCTGTAGTAGGAGCTGTCCCTCTACGTTGAGTAGCTGGATCATGCTACAGTCACTATCAGTATGGAGCGCTTGACCATCGGGATGATAGGTTAGGACGACTTGATGATTAGCTGGGTGTGCGATGGCTGTGGGGTCACTTTTGACTGTCCATCCATTGTTTCTAGCAGTTGTTACATCAGCCTCGTGGCTTCCAGGGTTATTGCTAATGTCAGCGACCTTCATCCATCCAGCCTGATCCTCGGGAACTTCTTTGGAGGAGACGTCTGGAAGCTTGTTTAGTAGCTGTGTGAGGAGGGAGGCTGACAGCTTATTCTCAGATACATTGAGTGAGATGAGCTTCCCTAAGCTCTCCGTGATGATTTCGCTAAGCTGGTTCTTCGATGCGTTGATTAGCTTGAGTTTAGTATTGGTGCGTAGGTCTAGTTGCTTTAGCTGATTCCCTGCGCAGCGTAGCTCAAGTAGGGACTTGTTTGCAGAGAGATCAAGCTCTGTCAGCTTATTGTTGCCACAAGCGAGCCCTGAGAGCATAGTCTGCTTGGAGAGGTCGAGCGCTTGGAGCGCGTTGCCCTCAACGTCTAGGTGCCGTATGTATTGAGGTATGGAAAGGTCGATAGAGGTCAGCTTGTTCCCAGCGCAATATAGTTCTCCTAGAAAACTATTGTGCGCTAGATCCAGCTTGACAATGCTATTGTTGCTACAATTTAGCGTAATCAGCTTGTCGTTGGCTGAGAGGTCTATAGCCTCGAGCTTGTTGTCGTTGCAGTAAAGTGTAGAGAGGATCTTATTGTGCTTTAGGTCTATACTGGATAGCTGATTATTGCCACAGTCTAGGATAGATAGCTTCTCTAGCTTGGCAAGGTCTAGCTGCTTTAGTTGATTGTTGCCACACTTGACTTGGCTCAAAAGCGGGTTGTGCTGGAGATCTAGACTCTCTAACTGGTTAGACCCTATGGAGAGTTGCTTTAGAGAAGTGAGCAGGGAGAGATCTATTGACTTGAACTGATTGTCGTAACAAAAGAGTGTCTCTAGCTTCAAGTTGTGAGACAAGTCTAGAGCGGATAACTTATTGCTGTTACAGCCTAACTTGACGAGATTAGGGTTACTCTGTAGGTCTAGCTTCGAGAGGTTGTTACCTCCGCAAGAGATCTGTGTAAGCTCTGGATTGTGAGCTACACGGAGGTCAGAGAGCTTGTTATTGTGTACGATGAGAAGGCGCAGGTTACTGTTCTGATCAACGTCTAGCGATGTCAACTGATTGTCCGTGCAATATAGCTCTAGAAGGAGCTTGTTGTGAGTTACATCTAGGCTAGAGAGTTGGTTCTTATGACAGTATAAGTATTCTAGCTTTTCATTTTTCGATAGGTTTAAGGAGTTGATTGAGTTGTCATTGCATGCGAACCACTGGAGGTCTTGCACTGCAGAGGTATTTAGCTCTGTGAGTAAGTTGCCTCGACAGTCTAGCTTGGACAGATGCTTTGCCTTAGAGAGGTCAAGGTGAGTAATCTCTCTTTTACTGCAGTATAGCTCTTTGATGCGACCCTTGATGGTTACGGTCTGACTCGTGAGTTTATAGCCATCGTCAAGATTCCCAGAGACACCTTGGATCTCAAACTCAGGCGTGTCTTCATAGGGAGTTATATCTATATCAAAATCACTGCCTACAGCCAGTTTTGTCTGTATAGTTATGATGTCACTCTCTTCCTGAGCGAAGGACTGTAGATAGCTGACGGATAGGATAGCCAGAGCTATGAACAGTCTAGTTGTTTTACTTAAGAGGTTTTTGTTTGATCGCATATCTGATTCTATTGATTGGTATATTGGTTGTATTTATCTTGTCTTGACTGCTCAATCTCCGATGCTTCAAGACGAGGTGTAGGCTGTACTCTATGTGAAGAGCTTTATTGCCTCTGATTGTGAGCATTATAGCCAGAGATTAGAGTGGCTTATGTATGAATTGTGTCGACCTTATGTAGCCTATTTCTTTTAAATGGACACCTAAGTTATAGAAAACTTGAGACACTGCCAAAAGTCTTCTCGGCTACTTTTGAAATTTGTGCGAATTGCTCCTGAGGAAATTGAGATACTCCAGGGAGGAAACGAAAAATTCTTCGGAACTTCAAAATCATTCTTCCGAAGTTTCATTTCATTCTTCGGAAGTTTCATTTGACTCTTCCGAGGAAATAGACGATTGCCACGGAGCTATTGGGGATTTCCTCCGTGGGGATCAGCATTTACCGTCACACGGTGTCGCCTTTAGTCGCAGTCTTTTAGTACGCCACAACAGGGCTCGTCTGTCGAATCGGGCCAAAGCGACGAAATAAAAGCGCGAAATCGGGACAACGTGGCCCGATTTTGCGCAAAAAGATGGGCTTCTTGTCCCGAAAGACAGAGAGCCAGCTCTCCGACGCGCGTGGGTCGAGGAGCTGGCTCTGTCATGAGACGTGTACTCTATGGAAGGCTCTTATAGCTTCGTGAGTGGAGTCTTGGTATAAGAAGCTGAAATTACAGCATTCATCAAAGGAGAGTATACATAGTCAAAGTAGACTTCGTGCTCTTTGTTGTAATACTGGTAGAGGACAACCTTCACGGTCGGATTATTTATGTCTTGTATTTCTGCACTTCCCTTATAGACAAAGCCGTTCTTTGTCATAAAGTCCTTGATGATGGCATTGTCTCCAGCAATCTTAGCATTCTCCCACTCTGAAGAGAAGTTGTAAGAAATCTGCTCTATGGTCGAGCCACTCTTTGACTCGTAGGAGTAGCTTAGCGTACGAGGCTTATTGCGATCAGCGGGATCGAGCCTAGAAAGGAGAGGCATGTTTACCTTGATGGCACTGTACTTATATCCGGCATCTGGATCTGCTGGCTTAAACTCAACGTAGCAGTCGGGGTGAGTCTCTCGCTCACGAGCGATGATGGGACTATCCTTGCTAATCTTCTGTCCGAAGACGTCTAGCAGCGGCAGGTAGAGCGCTTGGAAGGTTGGCTTCTCAGGTTTTGGATCCTTGTGATAGAGGTCGGGAGCATCTTCAAATGTGATGATGGCTCCGGGTCTCTTGTCGGAGAGACGAAGACGTACAGCGAGATCCTTGTTGACAAACTTCTGTGCATAGTTTTGGAATGCGCCCTCGTAAGTGAAGCCGTTGAGCTCGAAGTAAGAGCGTAGCTCGGGTTGTCTGTACATAGCCATTGAGAAACGGTCGGTGAGTACAAACGGGCCAGACTTGCCTTCGTTATTGGGGTCTATGTCGTAGCGAACAAATCTGAAATTTACCTTGCTGGGATCTATCGCCTGATAGGTAACACTGGTTGCCGTCTTCTTGGTCTGCTTGCGTAGTCCGAGCTTCTTCTCGTAAGCTTCGATCTCCTCAAAGGTATAGGCATTCATCTTGGTCTCCTTCTTGAGATAGGGGAAGTCCTTGATCTGTAGGATGCCTGCGAGCTGAGAGGGATCGCCTGCGGACTGGTAGGCGATAGCCCAGGAGTTAGCGTTGACCTTAGAGAAAACGAGCAGGTAAGTGCCGTTGGAGTAAGCGATGCCCTTAGCGTCGTGCACCTTCTGATAGCCAGCGTCGCTGAGGAGGATCTCCATATTGTCATTGATATCGTTTCCTTCGGCAACTAGCTTGGCTGCAATCAGTATGGAAGAGGTCTCAAGAAGAGACTTCTTGGGGTCGATGATATACATGCGTGTGGGCTGCTGTCCCTTGGGATCGCCCGTCTTGTAGCGAAGGATCTTCTTGCCATTCTTATCTACGGAGCCTTCGAAGGTAGCACCCTTGCTGTCCTCGAAGGCTTGGACAGCCTTCTCGCCACCAAGCCAATCGACGCAGGGGAAGGGGATGGCGGTGAGCTCGCCATTGTCATCTAGCTCGAGGATGGACTGGAAGGGCTGTGGCCCTGGATTAGGTTTAGTGCCAGTGGTGTCCACGCCTGTCGTGTCGGGTCCGGGGTTGGGCTCTTGTTTGGGCTCGCAACTACTCATCGCAAGGGTCACGCAGACGATTGCGGTGAGTACGACTATGAGACGCTGTAAGTTTTTCATAATGATATGTGTAGTGAATTACGAGTAATGCAGACGAGCTGGGGATAAGCAGTGGGCAACTAGCGTGAGAGATAGTAAGAGGTAGCGGAGCCGTGCCACTAGGTCTTACTGGGCTCTTCTGCTATCCACTCCTTAACCCCAGCTCGCTCTATATTTGGTCGTCAGACTCTCCTTATCCGATGATGAGGATGTCTGTACCCTCTAGGATGGAGTCTCCAGCCTTGACTTTGATCTCGGTGATGGTGCCGTCACACTCTGCGTTGATGCCGTTCTCCATCTTCATAGCCTCGAGTACAGCGACCTGCTGACCGCGCTTGACCTGCTGACCGACCTGTACGTCTACCGATATGATGACACCAGGTAGGGGAGCCTTGACCGCTTTGCCCTTGCCTGTGGAGGCTGGAGCCGCAGCGGGTGCGGGTGCTGCAGAAGCAGCGGGTGCTGACTTAGGAGCAGACTTGGCGACCTTCGGGATCTCCTTCTTCTTCTCCTGTATGATCTCGACGCTGTATGGGGTGCCGTTGACCTCTAGTTGAGCTTGGTCACCCTCGATCTTGTCAATCTTGACGGCGTACTCTTTGCCATCGATCTTATACTTATATTCTTTCATAAGGG
>CABQOJ010000079.1 GCA_902465775.1 uncultured Porphyromonas sp.
GACAAAGAGGTTCTTGATCCACTGATCGCAACGTAGCAGACGTGGTAAGGTAGCGGCATTCATCTAGTAGTGACGGTTGATAGAGTGAATTATTGCGTATGCACAAAGGTACTTAGAAGTTAGAAATTAGAGATGAGAGGTTAGAGGGCGGAACTTTTGCAACAGAGTTGCACCCAGTTAGCTCTACCTTTGCCTTCGTAACAGTAACTCTCTATCTTATGAATAAGAAACTAATTCGCATCATACTCACAGCCCTGCTACTCATCGGGGCTTATATCGTAGAGCGCACCTCGGCGCTCCCGATGTGGCAGCTCCTCTTGGTCTATCTCGTGCCATACCTTATTATAGGGTACGACGTACTCGGCGAGGCGGTCGAGGGAGTGGCGCATGGCGAGCTCTTCGACGAGCACTTCCTCATGAGCATCGCCACCATCGGCGCGCTCTGCATAGGCTTCCTGCCAGGAGCCGAGGCGCAGTTCCCCGAGGCGGTCTTCGTCATGCTCTTCTTCCAGCTGGGCGAGCTCTTCGAGGGATACGCCGAGGGCAAGAGCCGTCGTGCCGTCTCCCACCTCCTCGAGATACGCCCCGACACGGCAAACGTGCTGCGTGACGGCGTCGAGCAGACGGTCGCACCAGAGGAGGTGGCCGTGGGCGAAACGATCATCATCAAGCCTGGCGAAAGGGTACCACTCGATGGCTTCATCGTCGAGGGATCCTCAGCGCTCAATACGGTCGCACTAACGGGCGAAAGCGTACCCCGTAGTGTCACTGTCGAGGACGAAGTAATGTCTGGCTGTGTCAACCTCTCGGGTCTGCTCACCGTCCGTGTCGCCAAGACTGCGGGCGACTCCACCGCCTCGAAGATCATCGAGATGGTCGAGCACGCCACCGATCATAAGTCACGGAGCGAGACCTTCATACGTCGCTTCGCCCGTGTCTACACCCCCGTTGTGGTGATCGTAGCGCTCCTGCTCGCCTTCCTTCCGCCACTCCTGATGGGCAGCTTCGCCGACCACTTCGCCACTTGGCTGTACCGCGCGCTGACCTTCCTAGTCATCTCCTGCCCCTGCGCTCTGGTCATCTCCATCCCGCTCTCCTTTTTTGCGGGCATCGGAGGCGCTTCACGGGCTGGCATCTTGGTCAAAGGGGCTAACTACATGGACGCTTTGGCCAAGGCACGTGCCGTCCTTTTTGACAAAACAGGCACCCTGACGAAAGGCACTTTTACCGCTAATGCAGTACACCCGACAGCCTGCGAAGCGAACCATCTACTACATATGGTGGCTCACGTGGAGCGTCACTCCACACACCCGATTGCTGCCTCGCTGCGTAACGCATATCCCAACGAACAGGACGACTGCACCATCGAGGAGGTCGAGGAGCTGGCTGGGCGAGGGGTCAAGGCGCGTGTCAACGGCTCCGTAGTTCACGTAGGTAACGTAGCGCTCATGGAGTCTATCGGTGCTCAGTGGCACCCCTGCGACCATGCGGGCACCATCGTACACGTCGCCATCGACGGCACCTATGCGGGACATATCGTCGTCTCCGACACGCTCAAGGAGGAGTCTAGCCAAGCCATTGAGGCGCTGAGCCATCTAGGCATCCGCCAACTGGTCATGCTCACGGGCGACCACGAGGAGGTGGCTCAGCAGGTCGCCAAGGAGGTGGGCATCACCGAGTACTATGCGGATCTGCTCCCAGCGGACAAGCTGTCTCGCCTTGAGGCGATCCTCCAGCAACCCGCCCGAGGCACCGTCCTCTTCGTAGGCGACGGCATCAACGATGCACCTGTCCTAGCGCGTGCCGATGTGGGCATCGCCATGGGCGGACTCGGCTCTGATGCGGCCATAGAGGCGGCCGACGTGGTCATCATGGACGACAACCCGCTCAAGATCGCCACCGCCATACGGATCGCACGCCACACAGTCGGCATCGCGCTCCAGAACGCATGGTTTGCCATCGGCATCAAGGTGCTGGTACTGCTCCTGGCACTGCTCGGGATAGCCTCCATGTGGATGGCCGTATTCGCCGACGTAGGCGTCACAGTCCTCGCCGTGCTCAATGCGATGCGCGCCCTACGCCCTGTCAAAGTTAGCAGATCGAGCAATTAAAGCCGACACTCGGTCCCTATAAAACCCAATATCCACGGAGATATGCCCCAATATCTCCGTGGATATTTTTTGATTCTTCGGAAGAGCGAAATAAAACTTCGGAAGAATCAAATAAAACTTCGGAAGAATGAAATCATAAGTCCGAAGAATTTGCCGATTCCTCCACCTACCGATTTCTTTCAAGGAGGCGTAGATGAAACTCGTCAGCCCTATGGCGTATAGCTTACGACTTTTGTCTACCTTTGTAAGCGATGAGATCACTTCACTACATCGTCCTACTGCTCTGCGTACTGCTACAGGGATGCGCGCTGGCTCTGCATGGGCAGGCGACCGACACGACGGCTGTCGCGACGCCCCACCGTGTGGCGCTCACGGGTTACGTCTTAGATCGTGACCGTGAGCCGATCGAGTTTGCCTCGGTACGTGTAGAGGGTACGAGCATCGGTACCTGGAGCGATCTGACGGGCGCTTACCGCTTGGAGCTAACCCCGACGACCGACAGCGTGGTGGTCAGCTACAGCTCCATCGGCTATCAGACGGTGCGCCAAGTGTACCCGCAGGGGATCTCACGAGACATGCACTTTAACCCGATGCTGGGCGAGAATGCAATCAACCTCGGCACGGTGACCGTACGAGGCGAGGCGCGTCCGCCGAGTATGGAGCGGATCACGACTCAGACGCTCGCCATGGAGGCTTCGCCGACACGTAGCATCGAGTCGATGGTGGCTACCTATGCGGGGGTCACACAGCACAACGAGCTGAGCACGCAGTACAATGTACGTGGGGGGAGCTTCGATGAGAACCTCGTCTACGTCAACGGTATCGAGGTTTACCGCCCGCTATTGGTACGCTCAGCTGAGCAAGAGGGCTTGAGCTTTGTCAATACTGATCTGGTGGAGCGGGTTTACTTTTCGGCTGGAGCCTTTGATGCGCACTATGGCGACCGACTCTCCTCGGTTCTAGACATACAGTACAAGCGCCCTACGAAGCTGGAGGGCGCTGTCACCCTTGGGTTGATGAATAATAGTCTCTACGTGGGGGGTAAGCATGGGCGCTTTACCCATGTCACGGGCATCCGAACGCGCACCACGCAGCTGCTGCTCTCGAAGATGGAGACTCGTGGGGAGTACAACCCCTTCTATGCGGATGCGCAGACTTATCTGACCTACACCTTCAATGATCGCTGGCGCATCGAGGGCATCGGCTACTACTCCTGGACGCAGTACCGCTTTCGTCCCGAGCAGCGCGAGACGACTGTCGGCTCTTTGCAAAATGCAAAGCACTTTACCGTCTACTTCGACGGACAGGAGCGGGATCGCTTCTCCACACTCTTTGGTGCCTTGACGCTACACTGGCGCCCCAGCAGTCAAGGGGCGCACAGGCTGGACCTGAGCCTCTACAACAGCAACGAGCGGGAGAGCTACGATATAACGGGCGCGTACTATCTACAGAAGGAGGCTGACCCGACGACTGGATCGGACAAGCAGGAGCTGCTCGCCACGGGTGTCAATCATGAGCATGCCCGCAACCTGCTCCGCTACTCGGTCGCCGCACTCGCTTACAGTGGCAACCAGCGCCTCAGCGAGACGCATCGTCTCATGTGGGGTGCGGAACTACGAGGCGAGCAGATAGCGGACTACATATCTGAGTGGGTCAAGCTCGACTCGGCGGGCTACAACCTACCACGTGATCCCAATCTAATCAAGATGCAGAGCAACCTTTACTCCAACGTCTCGCTGCGCTCGGCACGCGCCTCGCTCTATCTGCAGGATGAGATGCAGTGGCAGACACCTTCGGGGCGTTATCATCTGACGGCCGGCGTGCGGGGGAGCTTCTGGTCGTTCAATAAGAAGGCGGACTTCTCGCCTCGCTTGGTTGCTTCGTGGCGACCGAAGGAACTATCCGACCTCTTGGTCAGAGCAGCTGGAGGACTATACTACCAGAGCCCCTTCTACAAGGAGATACGCATCATTGAGGCTGACGCCATGGGTAATCAGTCGGTACTGCTCAACGATCAGGTGCGTTCGCAAGGGTCGGCACAAGCTTTGGTCGGTGTGGACTACAACTTCCTCGTGGCGGGTCGCAAGTTTCGCCTCACCGCCGAGGGCTACTACAAGCATCTCTTTCGGATCAATCCCTACTATGTGGACAATGTCAAGCAACGCTACCTAGGTCAAAACCTCGGCACGGGCTACATCGTGGGGCTGGATGTCAAGCTCTTTGGGGAGTTTGTCCCAGACGTAGACTCATGGTTTACCGCCTCGCTGATGCGTGGCCGGCAGACCATCGAGGGGTATGGCGAGATGCCACTACCACACGTGCCGGACTACAATTTGTCGCTCTTCTTCCAGGACTACTTCCCTGGCTACAAGCGGATCACGCTAAGCTTGCGAGGGGTGCTGACGGGAGGACTCCCTCAGCTCAACGCCGCCGAGGGATTTGGTCGCCCGCTCTTCCGTGGGACGGCCTACAAGCGTGTGGACATCGGTATGCAGTACACGCTGTGGGATCGCGAGACTGCACAGCCTGGTGCGTGGCGCTGGCTACAAGCACTCAGCAAGGTCTCGGTCGGGGTAAATGTCTTCAACCTCTTTGACATGACCAATATCGGCTCTTACTACTGGCTCTCGGACGCTTACCGCAATCAATACGCCGTGCCCAACTACCTGACGGGACGCCAGTACGACGCTTCGCTCATCGTCCGCTTCTAATTCGCTGGGGAATAACGGGACGAGTAGCCCGCTGTAGGAACGCACGATCTGTGCGTCCGTTGTATCAAAGGATACTACGTCAAGGCTTTAACGGGGACGGACGCACAGATCGTGCGTCCCTACACAGGGCTACTCGTTTCGCTTGGACTTGGTGGCACTTTGACATAATGTCGCAAGTGCTTGCGTCGTGGCACAATGTTTGATACCTATGTGATGTAAGCGTCTGACCTACGGATGGTCCAGGTCAGCCGACAGACACATTAACAAATAAGAAATCAACAAACAACACAATACTATGGGTAAGATAATTGGTATAGACTTAGGAACTACAAATTCATGTGTAGCAGTCATGGAGGGTGGCGAGAGCAAGGTCATCCCCAACAGCGAGGGACGTATGACGACTCCCTCAGTAGTAGCATTCGTAGAGGGCGGTGAGCGCAAGGTGGGTGACCCCGCTAAGCGTCAGGCTATCACGAATCCGACAAACACGATCTACTCGATCAAGCGCTTCATGGGTGAGACCTATGATCAGATACAGAAGGAGGCTGAGCGTGTTCCCTTTAAGGTTGTCAAGGGCGACAACAACACGCCTCGTGTAGACATCGACGGACGTCTCTACACGCCTCAGGAGATATCGGCGATGATCCTTCAGAAGATGAAGAAGACGGCCGAGGACTACCTTGGCACAGAGGTCACCGACGCGGTGATCACGGTGCCTGCTTACTTCAACGACTCACAGCGTCAGGCAACCAAGGAGGCTGGTGAGATCGCTGGACTCAAGGTACGTCGTATCGTCAACGAGCCTACGGCAGCTTCGCTAGCTTACGGCCTTGACAAGAAGGGCTCCGATATGAAGATCGCGGTCTTCGACCTCGGTGGTGGTACGTTTGATATCTCCATCCTAGAGCTCGGCGACGGAGTCTTTGAGGTGAAGTCCACGAATGGTGATACGCACCTCGGTGGTGACGACTTTGACCATGTGATCATCGACTGGCTCGCAGAGGAGTTTATGAAGGACGAGGGTGTCGACCCACGCAAGGACAATATGGCACTACAGCGTCTCAAGGATGCTGCTGAGCGTGCTAAGATAGAGCTCTCTAGCTCGACCTCGACGGAGATCAACCTACCGTACTTGATCCCTGTAGATGGTATCGCTAAGCACCTCGTTCGTACGCTG
>CABQOJ010000080.1 GCA_902465775.1 uncultured Porphyromonas sp.
TATAAGCTAGTGACACAAAAGCTTGAAGATGTGCATGACGCCTTGCATATCAACGACCTTAGCTATATATAGTCCAGGAGTTAGCTCCTCTGTAGGCACTACTCTGCCCTGTGCATCATAGAGCGCTACACTCTGCGTCTCTCCAGACACAACCAGTGCTCGATGAACAATTGCGCAGGTTATATCAGAAGCTACAGAGTTCGGTTGAGGCGATACGGCATTGATCTTCTGAACCTCGACAGTGCTTGCTGTACTGTTGAGCACCATATTGTTGAGCTTTTCCTTCGGGCTGTTTTTGTGAATGAAGGCCACGACCTTACACTTATCAGGATTCATACCTTGAAATGTAACATCAGGAGAGTCATACTGATAGCTCATGTCATCAGCAACAGTTAGGGGCTCGCCTTGAGGTGATGTAATAAAAGCTCGAACTGTCGGTGCATGGACAAAGCCCTCCTGCTCAACGATCTCCTGTCGGAAGGGGTCAAATATAGTTTGCGTGCCAACCAAATCCTCCTCAATGAGTAGTAATGTGATACTTAGATTGCTGACATCCGATAGGTCTCTTGAGATAACTCCTGAGACGCTAAAGCGTGTAGCTTGAGGAGTCTCAGACATGCTCTGTATGATACTAAGCTCTGCAAAGCCAGGAGCGTCAATAGCGTCTTGTATCAGCATCTTGGCTAGGCTGTTATTGTCTAGAATGGGCAAGAATGGAGATCCCTTATAGAGATAAAGAGCATAGTTTGTCATGATATCCCTATCTACCATAATCGAAGGAATTACAGTCTCCTGATCCGAAGTATAACCAGGCTCTCCACCTGTGATAGCGAACCTGCCGACAGCATCATTAAAGACGACCTCGGGCAGCTCATACGCATCAGGACGATCTCCTACCCCTAGATGGTAGTCCATACGAACTATGTTGTGTCCAGTCCAGTTCCTGCTAGCTAGCAGAGAGGTGAGATTCTTCTCAGCATTTGCTGCAAATGGATCTCCCTCTGACATAAGCGTCTCAACAAGGGGTGTCCTTGGGAAGACTTTATCCTTGTGATAACCTTGGGTTAGCTGCGACCAAGAGGCATTGGATATATGACCATCGACACCATTGACTGACGCCAGCTGAAGCGAGAGTGTGTGTCGCTCCGTATCTCGGTATGGGATGGACATCCGGAGATGATCTCCGTCTACCATCTGTTGCTGATATGGCTCTAAGCTGACAGGTAGCTGTATGGTCGTTTCAGGGCCTCGATCAAAGAAATACTTGACTGTAACTTGATCGATCTTGTTAAGTCCCTTGTTGGCGAGCAAAATAGGAAATTCGCACTCTCCTTGTGCACTAATAGGAGCGTAGAAAGGAGGATAAAATCCAACCACAGCGACTCTATTCTCAAAGTGTGCTGGGTCATCTCCTTGTAGTAAGACCTGTACGGGAGCTGCTGGAAGATCTTTAGAAGAGTTGATCCAAGTAGTTTCGTAGAATGGTGCTGATGGGTCAGGAGCTTCTTGTCTGTCTTGTATCATCTCCCACAGATGGTTGACGTTGAAGACGGATCGATCTCCAGCTAGGACTACATCACTCTTATTCTCAGTACGTATGAAGTAGGCTGCTAGCAGAGAGTCCTGGGGAACCTCTACCTCCTTGTCAAAAAATATCTCATTCCACCCAGCCCTTAAGTCTACCAGCTTTTCTAAAAGATTTCCCTTGGAGTGATCTAAACCTGAGCGGATGAATACCTTAGATCCTAAATAGTCTTGATGAAGATATACTCTCACACCCACTATCTTATCTCCAGCGAATGGCTCTAGCTCTTGCTTTGTAAACAAAGGACCTGCTGCATACCACAACTTACCACCAGCCTTCTCACTACCACGAGCAGACGGTGTACCATAGCTATAACCAAAACGATACAACTCGCTTGGGGTGGACTGAAGTTCTATGGGAAGTGTAGTGAATAGCACCTCTGGAAAGGCTGGCGTGCTATACTTGCAGTAGATAGGCGTGGCTGGTTGCTCTGAGAAGGTAAATAAGCCATCCTTCTCTTGATACTTAGAGTGGTCTATTTCATTACCATCGGCATCATACCATGTGAATGTTGTTTGTTGAGGCTCGGCTGTTACTCCCCGCCTATTATTGTAACTAGTCAGATCTACCTTGAGCCCCCGTATCAGACTGGACTCAATAGCGTGTGGTCGCTGTGCACCAAAGAGGTAGTCCTCTTTACTCATACCCGAGTATAGATCAGGTAGATCTGCTATGCCGAGAGCATTACCACTACAATCCAAAGTGGATAGACCTTTTGGGAGCCGAAGTGATGTCAAGCCGTTAGAGGAGCATGTTAGCTTCTTTAGAGCGGGGCATGCTGAGAGATCTAGAGCGGTCAGATTACTTTCGGATGTAATAGAGAGCTCCTTTAGATCTGAAGCCTGTGTTAGATCTACAGACTTGAGCTTCTGACCATTCACCTTTAGGTATGAGATCTGCCCTAGAATGGTCACGGTGTGCTCATTTTTACCATCTTGAAAGTGGCGACGCTGCTTAGACGGACCATTTTCGGGAGACGTAGTCTCTACTTTTGTCGTATCCACTCTGCCATCTCCCCAGTCTATGATGACGTCTTGTGGAGAGGTAACGCAAATCTCGACGTTAAACTTTTTCTTATTGCTATGCCCGCTAGTTCGCTTCGTTGTAGTTAGCTTGATGGTTTTTTGAGCCATCGTCGGAGCAAAGGGACAAAGACTTATCAAGCATGCAAGACAAGTCGTAAGGAGAAGTCTATAGTTCATATACAATGTTTGTTTAGTTGACTGTGCTACTATAAGATCGGTCACACACTAATGTGTGATCACGATGGGGTAAGTATGCTGTGCAATCTGCAAGCAGTAGACTCCATCAGGGATATTCGTAAGATCTAGGCGTATGGATCTATCGCCATCAGAGACGATGCTTAGAAGCTGGTCTCCTTCTAGTGTATAGAGATTTATGACATCCAGGGTTGTAGTGCCTGTGATGTATAGATAGTCAGCAGTAGGATTGGGATAAATGTGGTGACGATCCTCTTGTATTGACTCTATAGCGGTGTAGTCTTTCATTGCATTTGGATCTCCATTGAGGTCTTTGACAGACCAGTGCTTATCAATAGCTAGCTGCACATCTTCTACTTCAGCTCGATTAGCTTCGGTCGGATAGGTGGAATCAATAAGAATGAGGAGGCCTGGAGACTGTGCTGATCGACTAGGCAGTTGCCTCATCGTTGCCGTCATCTGAGAGCCCATGATTTGATTACCATAGCAGTTGACGTAAGTAAGCTTGCTATTGGCGGAGAGATCAAGGGTAGAAAGGCGATTCATCTCGCAGCTGAGCGTCTTTAATTCACTAGATGCAGATAGATCGATCGTCTCAAGACTATTGAGCATACAGTTGAGAAGGCTCAAATGAGGAAGGTGAGATACATCTAAAGAAGTTAGTTGGGCATATGGGATGACTAGCTCTGATATATCGGCATAGACTCGAACTGTGTCGGCAGTCATACGGATCATCATCTGCCCATTTTTCCATGCGGTAACTTCAGCACCTACCACTGGTGGAGCCTCTGTAAGGGGACCTGAAGCAGATATTTTAAATGTCGCCACCCCTTGCTCTGCTCTAGTAAATGAAAAGTACTCAGCAGGTAAGGGTGCCTCACCCTTTTCAAAAATAGCCTCTACGGTCACATTCCCCAAGACCTCCACTTGTCTTGACTTAGTGATATCAACACCTCCTGCGGTTAGAGAGCTTAACTTATAGCCCTTGTCGGGCGTCACTATTAGATCTACTATGGAGCCATATAAGACACTTTCTAGATTGGAGACCCCTTGGACCGTAATCGTCCCATGCTCTGAAGGGGTAATCGTAATGGAGTAGTAAGTGGGGTCCTCGCCTTCATAGCTTTTTCCCATTCCCCAGTAGCCTCCATTAATATAATCCTTGACGGTCCATCCTTTAGCTTTTAGATTAGCGATATCGCTCTTGAGGAAGGTGTTGCCATCTTTTAGCCCCTCTGGCAGTTCTGAATCAAATAGAAATATAATCGGCCCGTCAGATCCTCCGTCTCTCAGCGTAGCGACGAAGTCAGAAGCGCCTGATGCTCGTAGTAGGTTATTCCAACAGTCTACACGTATCAAGCTCGTACAGCCAGTTAAATTGATAGACTTGAGCTGGTTATTTTGACACCTTAGAGTCTTAAGGGCTGTAGCACCAGAAAGATCTAGAGTGTGGAGGAGATTACCTTCACACGTAAACTCTGTTAGAGTCTCCAGGCGTTGTGGTAGTATTGCGGTTAGCTCATTCTTTGAGCAGTCCATCTTAGCCAAAGCTCCTCGTATGACAATTGTTTGATCTGTCAACGTGTAGGTTTGCTTCCCGTCATATGGACCAGCCTCAGCGACGCCCTCTATTACTAAATCCTTATCTCCACTCTTGGTAAGATCCAGCACGATGGTTGCTCCTTTAGTCCGTTGCGTTTGAAGCGTCAAGGCTATCTCTGCTTTTTCTGGTACATAGTCAAAACCTTTGTAGGGTGTACCTATCTGACCATTTATCTCAGCGCCTCCAAAGTGGTCATAGACAGCCCAGCCTCGTTCGTGAGCTTTGTCCACATCGGCCATAAGACACATGTTTTGCTCTGAGGTATCCTTTGTATCTACAATGTATAGCATCGGGACGCTAGCACTACCCTGTGGTAGGCTCTCCATGAATGCCGTCATAGCTTTCCCTTGTATTTGATTTCCAAAGAGCTTTATACCCCAGAGAGCTTTGTTGTTCTCAATTGAGAGCTGTGTCAATTGATTTTTCTGACAGTACAAGTCTTGTAGCTTCGGGCAGAGTGCTATATCAAGCTTAGTCAACTTATTACTGCCACATTCTAGTCGCTGCAAGAGAGGAGTGGAAGGTAAAGCGATCTGCGTCAACTGATTCTGCTGTAAGTATAAGAATTCCAACTTATTCTCTTCAAGAAAAGCAACTTTGGAGAGATTATTATTAGACGCATCTAATCTAGCCAAGATAGGACACGCAGTTAGATCTAGCGAAGATATCTTATTGTCTTTGCAGTTCAAGACTATCAATTTGGGGGCTGATACAAGTTCTATGGCAGTAATCTGATCGCCATAGCACTCTAGCTGAGAAATGCTACCCGTCAGGATAATGGGAGCATCGTCAGTCTCCTTGATATACTCACCAAAGAAGTCTCCCTTACGGGCCCCTTCAATGGTTACCTCATCTATCGTAGCTGTTTGCAGACGAATGGTTGTCCCTGCTTTTGCTTCAGAATGAAGGACAATACGAGTGTCTGTCTGAGCTATAGAGTGAAGGCTACCCGTCAGTAGGAGTAAGAGTCCGAGCAGTAAAGAGGTGTGGATAACGTGTGTTTGTTGTGACATGAGTTTTCACATTAAAGTTGAACTGGTTTTAGCGCCTAAGCCCTACATGAGGAGATAAACCTAACTCATGACAAGCTGTAAATCTCAAGAGAGAGTCTATCACCCACAACAGACTAGATCTTTGTGACGAAGACTTTTTTCAAAAGTGCGCAACGCTATACCACTCACCCTCAAACGAATCCATATAGCAACACAACAGCCTAAATTGAGTAGCCTTATAGTAAGACTAGCTATGTTGTCTCTTTTGTTATCCCATAGAGATGTGAGACACTCCTCCAGTCTATAGAGTAGTGATATAATACTTACGCCTTTTCAAAAGCAAATATACACATATGTTTCATTACAAGCAACACCTGTGGACTTTAAAAAGAAAAATGCCTTCCACCGCTATTGGAGCTGATGAATTACAACCGATCTCCTAGAAGGTCCAGATGACGATAACCGAGGAAATTCCAACTAGCTCCGTAGAAAATGAAAATTCCCCACGGAGGCGAGAGAAATCTCTTCGGAAGAATGAGATGAAACTTCGGAAGAATGAAATCGAAGTTCGGAAGAGTTTT
>CABQOJ010000081.1 GCA_902465775.1 uncultured Porphyromonas sp.
CTGCCTGTACCCACCATCGTAGCCATAGCCACCGTAACCGCCATAGCCGTAACCGCCGTAGCCACCATAGCCTCCGTATCCGCCATAGTAGCCTGGGTAGTAGCCCATGCCCTGCGTACGGTTGTTATAGTAGCGGGTATCGATAGCGGTCTGCATGGAGTAGAAGAGCGATGCCGTAAAGAAGTTCGGGCGCTTGCCACCAAACCAGGGATCGGAGAATTGTAAGCTGAAGGAGTGGTAGTAGCGACCATTACTCATCGCATTGAGGGAGAGGGTCTGGCCATCGCCCTGCGGGATGAGACCCCGGTACGCCTTCGGGTGAAAGAGGTTGTAGATCGAGAAGTTGGTAAAGTTGATACCCGCACGTCCGATGATACCGGCCTGAGACCAACCGAAGGAGAGCTCAAACTTGTCATTGTTCCTGCGCTGCAGCGAGTACTCTATATCTACGGTACCCTCCTGAGGGTTGGGGATTGGCGTGGGGAAGCTCTTCTCTGGATCAAAGTGTCCGAGCTGGTTGAGCGTCATCCAGGAGTTCATCATATCCTCCTTGCTAAAGAGCTTACCCGGCTTCGTATAGAGCTCACGACGGATCACCTCCTCGTAAATGTCATGGTTGCCTCGTATGATCACCTTGTCGATGGTAGCCTGCGGTCCCTCGACAATGCGTAGGTCAAGCGATACGGAGTCGCCCTCAACGTAGGTCTCCACGGGGTCTATGCCCGAGAAGATATAGCCGTTGTTGTAGTAGAGGTTGGCGACAGCATCGTCCTCGACGTAGAGACGCTTCGTAAGGCGATCCTGATCATAGACGTCTCCGTGCTGCATACCCAGCATCGCCTCGAGGAGCGGCGTGGGGAACTTCGTATTGCCGACGAAGTTGATATCCTTGATGTAGTAGCGGTGTCCCTCGGAGAGGTTGATGAAGATGTCAATCTGCTTGTCGTTCTTTGGATTGCGAGCGATGGAGTCTGAGAGAATCTCCGCATCGCGATAGCCCGCCTTGTGGTAAGCATTCAGGATATTGCGCAGATCCTCCTGATAAGTGTCTTGGATAAACTTCTTGCTCTGGAAGAGCTCCAAGAGCGAGTTCCAGAGGTTGCCACGATTAAGACGAAAGACTTCGTTCGTCTTCTTCATAGCCTTGCGCAGGTCCGTATCGGAGAGCGCCTTATTGCCCGAGAAGTAGATGTTAGCGATCTTCGTTTTGTACTTCTTATCGACCGTGATGCCGAGCTTGACATACCCTTCACGAGATAGGTCGGGCTGCTGGTCGAAGGTAACCTCCATCTCGCTATAGCCCTTCTCATTGTAATACTTCTGTATCAGTTGCTCCGTACGGTCGAGGACATTGGGCGAGAGTTGCATGCTCTCACGTAGCCCCGTCTTAGCCTGCAGGTCTTCCTGCTCCGACTTCTTGATGTTGTGGTAAGTGACCGAGGCAATCCGAGGATGCTGCTCCAGCTGCACCTCTAGCCACACTTTGTCGCCCACATACTTAGTCACCAGCACACGCGCATTGGCAAAAGCTCCGTTACGAGTGAACTGCTGTACCACGGCAGTCGTTGCCACACCTGGTATCTCTATCTTATCCCCCACCTTGAGACCTGTATAGCCTAGCAAGACCTCCTGGTCGTACCCTTGAGCACCAGTGATGGTCACGCCCGCGATGGTCTTGGTGACGGGATGAGCGTAGTCGATCTTGGGGGCATAGATCGTGTCGGCTGGGGTGGTAGCAACTTGTGCACTCGCTGTGGTCACCGCGAGGAGCGCTATAAGTGCGAAGAGTATATTGTGATATCGTTGCATTGTCATCATTAGGAGATCTGATGGGTCTGTGATGTATGGGTCTTTGTTTTACTGTGGCACCGTGCCGAAGCGTCGCTGGCGTAAGGCAAAGTCTGCAAGCGCCTTGTCCAGCTCTGCCTCATCAAAGTCCGGCCATAATGTGTCTGTGAAGTACAGCTCTGTGTAAGCTGATTGGAGTAGGAGAAAGTTTGAGAGCCGTTGCTCTCCACCCGTCCGAATGAGCAGGTCGGGCATCGGCATACCACTGGTGTAGAGATAGTCATTGATCAGATCAGGGCGTGACAAGTCGTCATTACTGAGACGTCCCGACTGCACATCCGCAACGATATGCTGTATCGCATGACTGACCTCCGTGTAGGAGGAGTAGCTCAGCGCCATGCCTAGGGTGATCCGCTTGCCATCCTTGGTCTGCTCCATAGAGTCTCTGAGCTGCGCTGCAGTTTCGGCGGGGAGCTGGTCAATATCTCCAATGGCTCGTAGCCGCACCCCCTCCTCGATGAAGCGGGGCGTGTAGTGATGTAGTCCCTCTGCTAGGAGCTGCATGATATAGTTAACCTCAGGCTCTGGGCGGTTCCAGTTCTCTGTACTGAAGGCGTAAACCGTCAGGTATGGGATGCCTCGATCGGCCACGGCACTGAGGATAGTCTCCAGCGCATCGACACCCTGCTTGTGTCCATAGCTACGCGACAGGCCTCGTCGCTGAGCCCAGCGACCATTGCCGTCCATAATGATGGCTATATGTTGCGGAGTCTGCTGTGTCATCATTTTGGTGTCTGCCAGTTAGGGTAGCTGTCCGATCCGTGGCAAGGTTCGCTGCGCTTGCCAAATTCATAGGTTATACTCACGATCAAGCCTATCGTAGCGTCGCCCCCTTTGATCCAGTTCGCTGGCATCCCGTAAGGGTTGTTGAGCCAGCCCGTCTGCTCCGTAGGCGTGTCCAGGTGGGAGCTAAGGTAATAGATACCTTGCAGCGCAGCGATCAGGTTAAGGCGATTGCGAAGCTTGTACTTGATACCCGTCTTGATGCCAGCCCCTGGCAGGAAAGCCATCTTGTGCCCCGAGAGCGTCGTTCCGACACTAAGGCCAGCAGCTATATAAGGTACCAAAGAGCGAGTCTGCAGGTAGCGAAACTTGTCGCTGTAGTGAGCGAAGTTGTACTCCGCCCAGCCGTTTAGCGTCAGCAGATGAGAGGCTCCACGGGTAGCTTGATTAGCCTCCCTAGCCTGCGGATAGTCTGTCTGCGCATAGCGACAGTCGAAGGGAAGGAAGCTGTAGCCCAGTTCACCCGAAAAGGCCAACCGGAAGTTGTGATTGTAGCGAAAAGCGGCTCCGCCCGTTCCCCCGATCGGTACGAAGGGAATACGTCTATTGGCATTCCCCAGATAGGACGCAGCGCCTACATATCCTCCCATCTCATAGCGATACTCCTGCGCCGTCAGCGAGACAGCGCAGAGCATCAAGAGGAGAGGAGCCAGAAGGCAGGAGCGGGTCGGCATAAGTCTACGAGGGTATACTTACTTAAAGCGAACAGGTTGCCCGATCCAAAGCGTAGGAGCCCCACCCTTCAGTCCGCCAAAGAGATAAATGCGACCATCATCGCCATGGTACAGCGCTAAGCCACGCTGATGCTTCTGTCCCTTGTCATAGTAGAGAGGTGGAAGTATCGACTCCTCTGTCAATGGCTGCCACACAGTGCCGTAGTCTAACGATACGTAGACACGCATCGCTGGTTGCTCAGCATGCTTAGGACGAGCTGCAGGTTTGACAAGCAGTATCGTCTGGTCTTGCGGCTCATAGACCATAGCTCCTGGCAGATTGCTCGGCCAGATCTTGCTTACCACTTTGGCATCGTGAGGCGTAAGCCAGTCACGGCCGTTGGAAGAGGTGTAGACCAGTGCCGTAGTATCTGCTACGGAGCCCCCGACTAGAAGAGCCACGGGATGATGCTCGATGGTGAGTGAGAGACGAGCGTTGTCCTCTAGAGGGAAAGCCTTCGGCACTCGTATGCCACGCTCACTGCCGAAGTGTACGCCATCGGTAGACTTCACAGCCACAAGCGGGGTATTCGCTCCTCTATAGTATAGGTTGCCCAAGAGGTAAGAGGCTCTACCAGGCAAAGCGTTGCTTTGGTTCCACTGACCACCTTGATGCTCATAAATGGCTGTCTGCCCGCTCTCCTGCAGACAGAGGATTGCATCTCTGCCACCCTGCTCTGCGATGTCCATAATAGGTGAGTCAAGCATCTTAGGTATCGTCACCTCTTGCCATAGTTCAGGCTCCTTGTGTGAGGCGCGCCATAGATGCCTCTCGGTAGCGGTGCGAGCGAAGTAATAGTAAGCCTCGCCATTGTCCACAAGACGGCTCAGGACGATATTCTCATTCGTCGCTGTGGCTGGCGCTGCGTGCGCTGACTTCGTCCATGTGTGCGTGTAGGGGTCACGGTCGTAGATGTTTATCTTGAGCTCGTACTCCTTAGTCAGGGAGGCATTCTTACGATGTTGCATCACGATGCGCACCCCATCGGCATACTTGGACATGTTGACCGTGTCCAGCCCAGACGTCGAGGGCTGCTCGACGCCGCCTATATAAACCTTGGGCAGTGCATCTGGAGAGGCTGTTATCTTCAACTTAACCCTACCTATTTTAGTTCCCTTTGGTAGCGGACGTGCGTTGTATATCAGACCTTTACGGTGATCTATCGAGAAGATTGTCTTCTCCAGCTCCGGGACAGACGTGTCACTCATCTTGAGCTCTGAGATCAGTACGCTCTCTACCTGCACATCCTCAACGAGCGCCTTGCGCTGGCAGGAGGGCAAGCAGATGAGCGGTAGCAAAGCTACAGCGAGGAGTAGGTATCTATGGAGAGATTGTATCGTGCGAATCATATAGAATACTTGATATGAAGACAAAGATACTACTTCCCGCGAAAATAGAGGTTAGACTCGGGACCGCGTAAGCGCTATAATTGCTTCTACGTCTCCACTAAGTCCGATATCTCACGAGGAAATCCCCAATAGCTCACGAGGAAATGAAAATCCTCCACGGAGCGCCGAAATAAAACTTCGGAAGAATGAAATGATACTTCGGAAGAATGGAATGAAACTTCGGAAGAAATGATTCACCCCTCTGTGGAGATCGAACTAGGGATTAGATATTAGAAGTTAGAGGTTGGCTCTGATACCTCTGACACCTCCGATACCTCTGATCACTCTAACCTCTAATGCGACACATGCACCCGCTTGGTGGCGGGAGCCATCGTCAGTCTTTCCTGCACGCGCTCCGTCACAGCCGTGGCCAGCTCAGCGAAGTAGTGACTCATCACCTGGTCACTCTGCGCGGCTATCGGCTCTCCCGCATCGCCAGCCTCGCAGACACTCTGCACGAGTGGCAGCTGACCCAAGAGCGGGATATGAAGCTCCTCGGCCAATCGCTTGCCTCCGTCACGACCGAAGATGTAGTACTTATTGTCCGGCAGCTCGGCAGGCGTAAACCACGACATATTCTCCACCAAACCAAGGATAGGCACATTGACAGGATCCGTCTGGAAGAGGTTGATCCCCTTCATCGCATCGACGAGCGCCACCTCTTGCGGTGTAGTCACCACGATAGCGCCCGTGAGTGGGAGCGTCTGCACCAGTGTCAGGGCTATGTCTCCCGTGCCAGGAGGCATGTCAATGAGCAGGTAGTCTAGCTCTCCCCAGTGTCCCTCGGTGAGCATCTGCTTGAGCGCATTTGAAGCCATCGTGCCACGCCATAGGAGCGCTTGGTTAGGACTCACGAAGAAGCCGATGGAGAGCATCTTGATCCCCTCCGTCACGACGATCGGAGCGATGCGATCCTTGCCGTCCACCTCCTCAGCCACAGGCCGAGCGTCCTCACAGTGAAACATCTTAGGCATCGACGGACCATAGATGTCGGCATCGAGGAGGCCTACTTTATACCCTTGGCGGGCTAGAGCCACAGCCAGATTGCTCGTGACCGTACTCTTGCCCACGCCCCCCTTGCCACTGAAGATGGCGATCGTGTTAGAGACCATCGGAAGCGGGTTCTCCACCTCAGGCTGCTCAGGCTCCTCTCTAAAGGTTGCCTTGATACGCCCCGCCACAT
>CABQOJ010000082.1 GCA_902465775.1 uncultured Porphyromonas sp.
TCGGAAGAATGAAATGAAACTTCGGAAGAATGAAATCATAAGTCCGAAGAGTTTTTCCGTCCCTCACTGGAAAATCAAAAACTTCTACGGAGCAATTCACGATTTCCTCCGTAGAGACTATTTTTATAACGCGTCAACCCTGTCTTTGGCAGGGGCATCGTGGCGAGATGATGAAGCTTTTTATTTACGGCCTAGTGTATCAGCCCGTATTTCTCGCTCCAAGTGTTTGCGTCTTCAAATGTTTTTCTTTATATTTGTAGGCGTATTCGGATAGGTAAGTGTAAACTTCCGAACAAATCACACAGTCATATAACAGTTAAACACAGTAATACTATGACCAACAAAAAGTTTTATGCTATCCTAGTGCTAGCGTTTACGCTCTTTGCACTACAAAGCTGTGATCCTAAGACTCCTGCGAGAAAGCCAGTAGTTGAGGCTACGGTGCCTGCTGTCAAGTCGTTTGAAATCCCACTTGACATATCAAGCTGTCTTGATCGTCCCAAAAGCACTACATCAGGTCTAAGAGCGGATCAGGAGAAAGTGCTATACGAGGACTGCCTCTCTTGGGATATCAGTGATGAAATCAAATCTAGTGCCTTCTCAGAGGCAACCATCAAGAGTGTCATCCTGGACAAAGTGACTGTCGAGTGTGTTAGACCCGAAGGTGTGAACCTAACTCTATTTGCTCCAGTGCGTCTCTATGCAGGACAAGACCACAAACTCATAGCAGAGACGCAAGCAAAGAACTCGCAACCTAACTTGCTGGACCTAGTACTGCATGAGAAGGATCTAGCGAAGTACATTAAGGTCGATCAGCTACCAATACGTATCACTACAACGAGAGACAAAATCGCTGACTGGGAGTATGGGGATGCGAAGATATATGTGAAGATTACGTTTACTGGAACAACTACACTCCGGGCTAAATGAAACGAATTCTCTACTGCTCCATAATAGGAGCGATTGCTTCTCTCCTTCTCTGCACGGAGACCGTTGCTCAGAAAAGCTCCTCTTATAGGCGCCTTCCAGATGGAAGGTATGTCACAAGTAAGCAAGGAGCGACTCAAAAGAGCTCTGCGGAAAGCAACCTGTCCGTAGGCCTTGCACTAGGCGTATCAGTGCCTGATGGAGTGACGGCTCAGTGCGCCGTGCGTATTATGCCTCAGCTTGCTATACGTGCTGGTGTGGGCTTCTTCCCTAAGGTAGAGGTCTATAAGAAGACCTTTGACCTAGGTGACGCTGCTGAGATGCAGAAGTACCGAGATGCGCTAGGCTACACGCCTCAGGTGTACACGAAGGTTAGTTATAGCAACCTCAATGGGCAGCTTATGCTCGACTGGCACCCGATGGAAAACGGCTTCCGTATCTCAGGAGGCGTCTATCTAGGAGCCCCCAAGGTAGATGCTCATGGTCTGCTGATCAATGCTAAGACGAGAGAGTCTATTATGAAGCAAGAGAGTAGCCTTGATCCAAACAATATGCCTAGCATCACGATCATTGCCGATGATGATAGTCAAAGAGTAACTATACAACCTAATGGTGAAGCAGCACTGGATGCTACGGTCACTTTAGGACGTGTGGCAAGACCATATCTAGGGATTGGCTTTGGGCAGATGGCTCCGTCTGACAAGCCTGTTTCCTTCTTTATGGATTTGGGCGTTTTGCTGTCTGGCAAGGCGCGGATTTCCTCTCCTAACGTTATCGCTGGTGATCCTAACTTGCTCGTAGACTTTGATCCTAAGGTGCAAGATATAGTCTACAAGGCTCAATTCTTGCCAGTACTTAATATGGGGCTAGCCATACGACTGGGAGGAGCTAAATAGAAAAAAGCCGCCACACACACACTTGTGGCTGGGTTAGTTAGTTAGTTGTATGTAGAATAAGGGAGGGCCTTAGCGGGTCCTCTCTTTTTATAGGTTACTCTACGGCAGAAAGCAGATAGGGACTGTCGGAGGTGTCGTCTTCGACGAGGCACCAGGTGCCTGAGTAGTAGAGCGTGTGCGGGGGCTCGTCGTGATGCCATGAGGCTAGCTCGATGCCTCGCTCACGGTCGTGATAGGTGAGTAGTACGGAGCGCCGGAGCTCCCCACGGCAAAGCAACTGTCGGAGTGCGATCCGTTCGCCTGGGTGTAGGATGATCTGTCGTGCCATCGGTCTGGTGCTACGCTTACTACATGAGGCTACGAGCAGACTCTAGCGAGCGATGATGCGTAGATCATGTAGCCTGAAGTGTAGAGACTGCGTACCTAGATAGTCTGTCGGTAGGCTGTAGATGGAGATGGTGACGGTGTCTTTTGCCGAGAAGTGTGGTACAGCACCTTTGCGCTCTTTGTGCGGGGTACTCACGGGAAGGCTTTCCGCTATGCTATCCGTCGGAGCATTTGATATGCTATCCGTCAACCCTGTTGCGATGCTATCCGTCAGACCACTTAATATACTGTCCGTTGGGCTTGTAGGCACTTCTGGCTCCTTAGGCGCTGTGGCTCTCTCTGGAGCAGACTCCCCTAGGGTGAGCACGAAGACTCCTGCGCTGGGTAATCTCTTGGACACACTCTCCATGGCTAAGGGAGGAGTCTTGGCGTCTAACTGCTTGGATAGCGCTATGTAAGGCATCTGTCCCTGCTCTAGTAGTTGTGTGCCACTGATGAGTCCCTGTATCTCTATCTGATGTATGGTGCTGGGGAGGTGAGGTATGTCTGCGAGAGCTACCTTCCAGAGGTAGATGCCTTGCTCCTTGTTGATGCAGATAGGATAGGTGGACAGCGGAGTGACAGGACAAGAGAGCGTGTCGGGTAGTGGAGAGTAGAAGTTGTTCTCGCCGTCCTCCAAGCCTATCTTGAAGAAGCCTGTCGTGCGCTCCAATATATCGACCTCTCGCTGTATGCTGGCTGAGGACTGAGCGATGATCTTCTGAAGGAGCTTGGCCTTGGAGGCGGAGAGGTAGTAGATCGTGCTGTCTAGATCATCTTGAGATACGCCGTGCGACTTGAGTATGGAGGCGTAGACTGAGTCTTGCTGTGCCGATGTGAGGTAGAGCGTCTGACCTATGCCACGAGCTGAGTAGAGCTCGGTGAGTATTTGCTCCAGCTTACCATTCGGTATGCGTTGCCACGAGCGCTTTTTGCAGCCACTCCCGAGTAGGAGCAGCAGCAGGCTCAGTAGCCCAAGCTTGAGTAAAGAGGTCTTAACACTGAAGGCTCGCATTATCGCTTACTTAGCTCGTTTACTCGTGCGACGATGCTTGCCTCGGAGGTAGATCCAGAGGCGATCGATAGCGCGTGTCGTGGTGCGTGGATAGCAGATGAGTAGCGCCAGCACGCCTACGGCGATGCAGCTGTCGGCAATGTTGAAGATGGGGCTGAAGAAGGTGTACGGCTCGCCACCACCTATCGGAAACCACTCGGGCAGTACCGTCGTGAAGAGGGGGAAGTAGAGCATATCGACCACATGGCCCTCAAGCCACGGGGCATAGCCCACCGCTCCAGCTGTCGTAGGAACAAACTGTGCCACCTGTCCGATGGAGGAGGTGAAGAGCTGTCCATAGATGAGGGAGTCAATGAGATTGCCAATGCCTCCTGCCAGCACAAGTCCTATGACAATGCAAAAGCCTAGCGAGTAGTGCCTGCACTGCCGAACGAAGCGGGTGAGCCAAATGCCTAGCCCCGCCATCGCCACGATGCGGAAGGCGGTCAGGAGGAGCTTACTCCCTAGCTCCACGCCGTAGGCCATGCCACGGTTCTCTACGAAGTAGATGCGAAACCAGTCGAAGATGTGGTACTCCTGACCAACGTACATATGCGTCTTGATCCAGATCTTGACGAACTGATCAATGACGATGAGAAGCAGAATGAGCCCTGCGACAATCCAGTGGCGCTGGCTAGTTCGAGTCATATGAGGTGCGGGATGACTTTACTTACGCTTGTCGCGATTGAGCTTAGCCTCGATACTCTTCGTCGTATGAGGTACCGCACGAAGACGCTCTTTGGGGATGAGCTTGCCCGTGACGGAGCAGATCCCATAGGTGCCGTTTTGGATGCGTAGGAGAGCTGCCTCGAGCTTCTCGATGAAGTCCTGCAGACGCTGTGCCTGAGCATCATTCTCCAGGCGAGCCTGAGTGATGGCGCCCTCGTCTAGATCCTTGTAGGTAGGCGTCGTATCGCTGATGTCGTTAGCGTTGTCTGCGCGGAGCATATTGAGATCTTCACGAGCCTGAGCGATCTTCTTCTCAATGAGGATGCGAAACTCCTCCAGCTCCTCAGGGTTATATCTTTTCTTGCCGCTGTCTTCCATACTATTTGTGAATCTATTGGTGCGCTGTAGGCGAAGCTCTTTAGGGGGGGAAGCTTTTATCGCCTACAGGCGCCGTGGTTTGTATTATACTTTGCTGATTTGTACCGCTATCGGGGTGCCGTCCAGGTCGATTTCCTCGGCATCGCTGAGCACCTCGGAGTAGTCGATCGTGTCGGCCTGCACTTGCGTCTGGACGTACTCCTGATGAGTACGGAGCGCCTCTATAACTTCATCGGGAGCCATCACGAGGAGCTCGATGTGATCGTTAACCTCGTAGCCAGACTGCTTGCGAAGGTTCTGTATGCGGTTGACAAACTCACGAGCCGTACCCTCAGATATGAGCTCAGGAGTGAGCGTGATGTCTAGAGCCACCGTGTGACGACCCTCGTTGGCGACCGTCCAGCCAGGGATATCCTGAGCAATGATCTGTACATCCCCGAGATCGACCACGATAGGCTGATCACCGACCGTCAGCGTGAGCTGACCCGTCTGCTCTAGCTCATTGATCTGCTCAGTAGAGAGCGCACTGATCTGAGCTGCCAGCGCTTTCATATTCTTGCCCACCTTAGGCCCTAGAGCCTTGAAGTCAGGCTTGACCGTGCGTACCCAGATCGAGTCTGAGGGATCGACAAAGCGAATGTCCTTCACGTTGACCTCGCTGAGTAATAGGTCGTGTACCTGCTCCATATGAATCTTGTCCGCCGGGTCATTGACCGGTAGCATGATAGCGCTAAGCGGTTGACGCACCTTGATATTGACCTTGCGACGCAGGGAGAGGACCAGAGTCGAGTAGATCTGAGCGAGCTCCATGCTGCGCTCCAGGTCTAGGTCTATCTGCGCCTCGTCAGCTACGGGATAGTCGGAGAGGTGCACCGATGCAGACTCCTCGTGCAGGTCACGGTAGAGCCTGTCTGCGTAGAAGGGCGCAATGGGCGCCATCAGCTGAGCCACCACCGAGAGACACTGGTAGAGCGTCTGGTAGGCACTCAGTTTGTCGTCGGTCATAGAGCCCGCCCAGAAGCGCTTGCGCGAGAGACGCACATACCAGTTGCTCAGATGCTCTGTGACAAAGTTTTCGATGGCACGTCCCGCAGGCGTCGGGTCGTAGCTTGCCAGCTTGCCGTCCACCTCCTTGATGAGTGAGTTGAGACGCGAGAGGATCCAGCGGTCTATCTCAGGACGATCCGCATAGGGGATCTGAGCCACGGCAGGATCGAAGCCGTCCAAGTTGCCGTAGAGGGCGAAGAACTGGTAGGTGTTGTAGAGCGTGCCGAAGTATTTGCGGCTCACCTCCTCGACACCCTTCGGGTCAAAGCGAATGTTCTCCCACGGATTGGCATTGGTAATCATGTACCAGCGGAGGGGGTCTGAGCCATACTGCTGGATGACCCCAAAGGGATCGACCGCATTGCCTAGACGCTTGCTCATCTTGTTGCCATCCTTGTCGAGGACGAGCCCGTTGACGAGGACATTTCTAAAGGCTATGCTCCCCTGCGTCATCGTAGCGATAGCGTGGAGCGTAAAGAACCAACCACGTGTCTGGTCGACG
>CABQOJ010000083.1 GCA_902465775.1 uncultured Porphyromonas sp.
TAGGCGAGAGATGAGAGGCGAGAGATTAGAGCGAACAGGTGTGCCCCTACAGGTTGCAACTCGTGAAATTTGTAGCACCCGAAATGAGCGCTATCTCAAAAGTTGTTTGTATATTTGCCACTACTACTAGTGACTATATGCCTATGAAGCAGATACTACATACTATATATACCCTCGTCGTTTGCGCTCTACTAGTACCTTGTAGCGCATTGGCTAGTGACAAGAGCGAAGCTACCGAGCGTCAGTTGCTATCTGACCAGAGCCTCATCGCTGTGGCGTCACAGCCCTCAGCGCTAGAGCAGTCAGCGCCTCAGGTAGAGGTGCGTGACGGTGCCATCGTACCGCTCTGCGAGTATGACCAGATGCAGGTCTTCAATGTCATGGGGCAGGAAGTGCGCAATGAGCACCTGCCTTCAGGAGTCTATCTCGTGCGCATCGTCGTGAAGGGAGAGACCTACACGCTCAAGGTAGTCATACGCTAATCTACTAATGTAGCCCATTCGTTGAGAGCTATCTGCGTCACGCTACGCTCCTGCGCTAGCTTGACGTGGCGGGTAGCTCTCTTTGTTATATATCCCATCTATGCTTGATCAAATCCAGCAACTACAATCAGCTCTTGCCCACCTCGTAGCCTCTACGCCCGAGGAGGCAGAGCAACTACGCATAGCTTATCTAGGCAAGAAAGGTCGCATCACTCAGCTCTTTGAGGCATTTCGCCAGCTTCCTCCTGAGGAAAAGCGCCAGCTCGGAGCAACTCTCAATCAGCTCAAGCAAGAGGCCACTGCACGCATCAAGGAGCTCCTAGCCTCTGTCGCTACGCAGTCTGTACAGCAGACGATTGACCTGACCCGTCCTGCGGTGCCTTACCCGCTAGGCTCCCGTCATCCGCTCACACTCATACAGGAGGAGATCTGTAACATCTTCGAGCGCATGGGCTTTAGCATAGCTGAGGGGCCTGAGGTGGAGGATGACTGGCACGTCTTTGAGGCGCTCAACTTCCCGCCAGACCACCCCGCACGAGACATGCAGGACACTTTCTTTGTGGATCACAAGAGCAATATCTTGCTCCGCACCCACACCTCCTCCGTGCAGACGCGCGTCATGAAGAGCCAAGAGCCACCCATACGCGTCCTCTGCCCTGGGCGCGTCTATCGCAATGAGGCTATATCCGCTCGTGCTCACTGCTTCTTTCACCAGATCGAGGGACTATACATTGACCGCAACGTGAGCTACGCCGACCTGAGAGAGGCGCTGCTTTTCTTCGCTCAGTCGCTTTTTGGCGCTGATACGCAGATTCGCTTGCGCCCGTCCTACTTCCCCTTTACCGAGCCGAGCGCTGAGATGGATATCTCCTGCGGGCTGTGCCATGGCGAGGGTTGTGGCTTCTGCAAGCATACGGGATGGGTCGAGATCCTAGGCTGTGGCATGGTCGATCCCAACGTGCTGGAGAATTGTGGCATCGACAGCTCCGTCTACAGTGGCTACGCCTTCGGACTAGGCGTGGAGCGCATTGCCAACCTTAAGTACAATGTGAAGGATCTGCGCTACTTCTCGGAAAACAACCTAGACTTCCTCTCGCAGTTTACCGCACACACCACACCACTCTAAAGCTTCTCCGAAAGTGACTCTAGACGAACGCTACGGCTTGGCTTTGGAAGGGCTGACCAAGCTCTATCCCAACGCCGATACGGAGCTTATCTATCACGACCCCTTCAGTCTACTCGTGGCGGTCGTCCTCTCGGCTCAGTGCACCGACAAGCGGGTCAACATGGTTACCCCGCAGCTGATGGCGCACTTCCCGACGCCCGAGGCGATGGCGTGCGCTTCGGTCGATGATCTGCTCGCTTTCATGGGGAGTGTGAGCTATCCAAATAACAAGGCGAAGCACCTCATCGGACTCTCCGAGCGGATCGCTCAGGAGCATCACGGCCTCGTCCCCTCAACACGAGAAGAGCTAGAGGCGCTCCCAGGCGTAGGGCGCAAGAGTGCCAGCGTGATGCTGGCCGTCTGCTTTGATACGCCAGCGATGCCTGTCGATACGCACGTTTTTCGTGTTGCTAAGCGCATTGGTCTCGCCTCCTCACGAGCCACCACGCCCTTAGCTGTCGAGAAAGCGCTCAAGCGACGCATACCTCGTGAGCAACTCATACGGGCACATCATCAGCTTATCCTATTAGGCCGTTACATCTGCAAAGCGCGCAAACCGCTCTGCGCAGAGTGCACCCTCACCGCCTGCTGTCGCCACTACGCTACAGCTTCGAAAGAGTAACTAGTGGCCGGAGGTTTCGGTGATGCGAGCACTTTCTCCGTCACTTGACGCGGAGATTAAGCATTTCCGTTAGGTAGGCGACCTCTTTGTAGTGCTCCTTGTAGTAAGCCGCACGCTCCTGAGCTGTCGAGGCGTGCTGCGTCTGCTCCACAGCTGCGACCTCTGTGGTCAGGGTCAGGTGGTCGTTGTGTAGCTTGTTCTTGAGATAGCGTAGCAAGGAGCGCTGGATCCGCTCGAACGACTCTAACTGTATGTTGCTTACGAGTGAGAGCTTCAGCTCATGAGGCGGCTGTAGCTCCGGGGTGACCGTGTGGAGTAGCTGGGAGAGATAAGCCTCTTCCGTGAGCTCCTCGTCAGCGTAGGTGAGCCACCACTTGAGTAGCGCCTCAGGCGTGACAGGCTCGTCACGTTGCTCTGTGGCCGTGGTAGCGCTATCGCCCTCAGCCTTACTGGCAGAGGCTTGTGCGGAGAGTGACTCCTCCGCCTGACGCTTGAGCGCCGATATACGTAGTGAGGAGGCCTTGGGCGTGTACTGCTTTGGTTGACTAGTGGCTACCTGAGGACTCTTTTTTTTTTCGTCCTGTGTAGGCGTAGCTGTAGGAGACTTAGGCGTAGCAACAGGGGGGTTAGGCGTAGCCACAGGAGGCGCTTGATAAGTAGCTTGCGGAGCTTGGACGCTACTCTCTTGTGGCGTTGGAGCTGCTGGCGCTTCTGTCTGGGGAGCGACCGTAGCATTCTTAAAGGCGCCACACATCTCAGAGATCCCCATGAAGGTCAGCTCTACCAATAGGCGCTTAGCTTGTGACGAACGGTAGTTGCGCTCGCAGGAGACCAACTTAGAGATAGACTTATAGAGAAAGAGCGGATGGATCTGCTGTGCCAGCGTGGCAAAGCGCTCCGCATGTACGCCCGTATAGGGAAAGAGCTGCATCGTCTCTGGGGTGCGAGCCACCAGTAGATTGCGCATGAAGTCAGCCAAGCCGATGATCAGCTGTCGCATGGCTACTCCCTTGGCTAGGAGCTCATCGAGGAGTAGGAGCGTGCGCTTGTAGTCACCACTGTATAGGTAGGTGGTGAAGTAAAAGTAGTACTCGTCGTCTAGTATGTTGAGCGTCTGTAGCGTCTGCTCGTAAGAGATGACCCCGTCCTGCGCTGTGCTGGCTAGCCGGTCAAAGAGCGAGAGCGCATCACGCATACCTCCATCGGCAATGCGTGCGATCGTGTCAAAAGAGCGAGGATCGTACTGCAATCCCTCCGCATCGGCCACGCGACGTAGTTGCTCCGCGATCTGCTCCGGCGGTATCGGTTTGAAGTCGTACACCTGACAGCGTGAGAGGATCGTGGGGAGTACCTTGTCCTTTTCGGTTGTGGCTAGGATAAAGACCACATAGCCAGGGGGCTCCTCAAGGGTTTTGAGAAAAGCGTTGAACGCTCCCGACGAGAGCATGTGCACCTCATCAATGATGTAGACCTTGTACTTGCCCTGCTGTGGACGTATGTAGACATCCTCGTTGAGACGACGTATATCGTCGACCGAGTTGTTGGAGGCGGCGTCCAGCTCGTATATGTTGAACGCACGCTGATTCAGCGCTGCCTGACAGTTGGGGCATACGCCACACGCCTCTCCTTGCGGGGTTAGTTGCTCACAATTGATCGTACGGGCTAGGATACGCGCTGCGGACGTTTTGCCCACGCCACGAGGCCCGCAGAAGAGGTATGCGTGAGCTATCTTGCCCTGCTGGATAGCACTCTTGAGCGTGAGGCAGATAGCCTCCTGCCCGAGCATCTCGTCGAATGTCTGCGGGCGGTACTTACGCGCCGATACTATAAAGTTGTCACTCATCGCCTTCTGGTTTATCCTCGTCCGTATGAGCCTCCTCATAGCGCTCTTGCTCTGATTGGGTTAGAGCTGAGAAGCCATTGTGCTGTACAATCTTGGAGAGACGCTCTAGGGACTTCTTCTCTTGAAGATCCGTAGAGGCGGACGGCTTAGCCTTTGATCCAGGGACGAAGTCGTGACGATAAAGGTTGATAAAAAGTACAATCAGTGAGAGGATCAGCGGTCCAAAGATGACTCCCCAGAAGCCAAAGAGCGATAGTCCGATGAAGACACCGAAGATGGTGATCAGCGGGTGAATGTTTGCCATCTGCTTCTGTAGGAGTAGTCGCGCTACATTGTCTACGCCTCCGATGACGATGAAGCCGTAGAGCGCTAGTAGGATAGCGTTGAGCCAGTCTCCGTTGATCCCCATGAAGACCGCTAGCGGAATCCATACGATCATCGTGCCGAGCACGGGGATGATCGTCGTAAAGGTCGTCAGTACCGCAAAGAGCAGCGCGTTGTTTACCCCGAAGATGAGGTAGCCTATGTAGGCAAAGACGCCCTGTACGATCGCTAGGACTGGGATACCGATAGCGTTACTCTTGACGATGCTGATCGTCTCGTTGGTGACTGTCCTTTTATTATCCTCTGTAAAGGGAAGTAGCTCCTCCACGGCTGCCTCAAAATGGTCATAACCTCGTAGCATGAAGTAGAGGAGGAAGAGGATGATAAAGGCGTTTAGAAAGAACGAAGACATCCCCTGTAGCAAGCTTTTGACCAAAGTGGTCGAGACGCTTGTCAGCTTCTGCAGGTTTTCCTCACTCCATAGCTCTATGCCAAAGCGATCCTCCACCTGCTGGATCATCTCTTGCGCTTGCGTCGTCAGCACATTGAGCGACTCGGGATCGAATGTAGAGAAGAGGTCGATGAGCATCAAGACAATTCCCATGAGTGGTATGAGAAAGAAGAAGATAGCCTCTACAGTCAGTAGCGAAGCGGCCCAGTTGCGTCCCCAGTGCTTGCGCTCCACGAGCCACTTCATCTGGCCTCTCAGGAGGACATAGATGGTTAAGGCTCCCAGCACGCCACTCATATAGGGTAGGGCATGCTTACCGATGATAAGCATCAAGATGAGGATGAGCGTAATCAGAGAGGTGCGAGGCGTCCAGAAGGAGACCTTGTATATAGGCTCTCCATGCTTCGTACGACTGTGCGTGAACTCGTTAGGAGCAGTCTGACTGGCGCCCTTCGTTGCAGACGATTGGGAGCTTGAGTCGTTAGGGGCTTTTCTATCTGTCATAAAGCAGGGGTACGTTTTTATGAAAACTAATCTTGATGGATAACAGTTAGACGAATCAAGTTTCACCCAAAGGTACGAAAAAAGAAGTTAGAGTTCCTCGTCCTAGACACAAAAAAGAGTGACTCACACGACTGTGTAAGTCACTCCTGCTGTAGGTCTGACGACCTTGGTCGGGATGACTGGATTCGAACCAGCGACCTCACGCCCCCCAGACGCGCACTCTAACCGGACTGAGCTACATCCCGTATTTTGTGGGGCAAAGGTACAACTTATTTTTGGACTAGACAAATACACCGCGCACCTCGTGCGTCCGTACATTCCACCCGCTAATGCAATTTCTCAAGAATGATGTTTTTGATGACTTCA
>CABQOJ010000084.1 GCA_902465775.1 uncultured Porphyromonas sp.
CCAGATCGATATGGTATCTCGTAGCGGGTAGCTCCTGTATGAGCGTCTCATTGTGCGTACTCATCAGCACTGCCACGCCCTCCTTAGCTAGCGACTGGATCAGTTGACCGATCAGTAGCGACGTCTCACTGTCTAGTCCCGTCGTAGGCTCATCAAGTAGGATCAGTCGTGGACGTACGACTAGGGCACGCGCTATGCAGATACGCTCAGCCTCGCCACCGCTCAGCTCGTGCGGGTACTTGTAGTGCTTGCCCTCCATGCCGACCTGTTTCAGCGCCTCCTCGATACGGATAGCACGTTGCTCTCGCTTTTTCACTCCCACAGCACGCAAGACGAAGTCTAGGTTGCCCTGCACCGTGTAGTTATATAGGAGCTGCGCCTGTGACTGGAAGACGATCCCCAGCGAGCGCCTCAGAGCTTGTCGCTGACGTACGGACATGCGGTGCAGGTTGTAGTCCAGCACCTTAGCGACGCCTCCCTTAGGCGCCAGCTCGCCATAGAGTAGCTCTAGGAGCGAACTCTTGCCACTCCCCACGGGTCCCGTAAGGTAGGCAAAGTCCCCCGCTTCGAGCGATAGCGTGACGTCTCGTAGTAGTTCATGCTCCTGGCGTGATACCGTGACGCCTTGTAGGTCAATGATCGTACTCATAAGTGGCTAACGTCTAGATTAAGTGTTTACTGTAGCGCAAAGCGCAGATACGCCTCGCAGTTTGCCGGCAGCCTCTCGGCGACCGTATTGCTATAAGTGTCGTAAAAGGCGTGATGCCCTATATAGTCAGCTCGTGCGAAAGCTGCTAGCCCCTCATAAGGCGTGAGGAAAGTCGCTAGCGTATGCTTTTGAGACCCGCCCTCGCAGAAGTTTGCCTCAGCGCTACCGCATGAGACAGCGACACCGAGCTGACGACCAACCCATGCGTCACCCCCCTCACCGAAGGCCCAGCCCTCGCCAAAGACCTCGTCAGTCCACTGCTTCAAGATCGCTGGAGCGGAGTACCAGTAGAGGGGGAACTGTAGTATCACACGATCGTGACGCTCCACGAGCGCACGCTCATGCGCCACATCTATAGGCGTCCCCGTGGGGTAAGCGTCACAGAGGCTATGTATCGTAGCGTGCCCCGTGAGCGCCTCCATCCAAGCTTTGTTGATGACAGAGTGCTCCAGGTCGGGGTGCGCTACGATGATCAGCGTATTATGATTCTTCATAAGGACTTAGAAAGTAAAGCCAGCACCGAGGTAGAAGGAGGTATTGCGCATAGCCTTCTGGCCAAGCTTCTCTAGCTTGGGATCATTCTTCTCAAGCTTCAATTCATCGACGAAGCCCAAGTCAGCACCAGCCATACCGTACCACGAGCCGAAGGTTACCTTAGCCTTGGCTCCCAGACCGATGTCGTAGCGCTTGAGCTTGGCGCCATCCATCCCGAGGATACCATCCTTGTAGACGTTGTAAGTCTTCTTGATATCGTCTAGGATCTTGCCCTGGCTAACGGTAGCTCCTAGAGCGTAAGCAAAGTAAGGACCAGCCTCTATGGAGCAACCGATACGAGGAGTCACATTCAGGCGCACACCCACGTTAATGGGGATCTGCATGTAGTGGCTGTAAACCTTGATATCGCCCTCACCCTTTTCTGAAAGGAAGCTGTATTGATTTCCCTTCATCGCAAGAGATAGTCCCGTGCCGACGTACATCATCTTGCCCACGTTGACATCCAGTCCGGCACCGAGACGGTAGCCGACGAAAACCTTGTTTTCAGAGACATCTTGGAGAGTCTTGGCCTGTGAGAGGTTAAAGAGCGGAGCTGCGTCAACGTAGATACGCAGAGGCATCTGAGCCTGCGCCGTGCCACCGAGTGCGCAGAGCGCCACGAGTGAAAGTAGTAGTGTACGTAGTCTTGTCATAGTAGTATATGTATAAGCTAAAGTTGCAATTACTCCTCAAAAGTACAACAATCTTGCGAGATGAGTAACGATGAGACGTGCAACCCGCCGTGGAAACGCTCGGTCGATACGTGTAACCCTTGTAGGGACGCACGGGAGTGTCTAGCGGGAGGGCGTCCGTTGTGTCAAAGCGAGACGTGTAACGGTTGTAGGGACGCTCGGTCGAGCGTCCGTTGTGTCAAAGCGAGACGTGTAACCCTTGTAGGGACGCTCGGTCGAGCGTCCGTTGTGTCAAAGCAAGACGTGTAATCCGCCGTATGGACGCACGGGAGTGTCTAGCGGTCGAGCGTCCGCCCCCGTTAAAACCACGATGCGCTAACCTTTGACACAACGGACGGACGCCATTAGTCCACGTGTATCACATAGTGCTCCTTGCGCGGTGCAGGCTCGGGCGACTCATCGGGATAACCTATGATACAGCAGGCGACCCCCACGAGGTCTCCCTCCAATCCCCACTCCTTGAGAAGCGCTTGACCCTCCTCCAGCTCGAAGATGCCCTTAGCCGCATTGATCCAGCAAGTGCCGAGACCTAGCGCGTGAGCTGCATTCTGCATATTGCCCACCACTAGAGCGCCGTCTTGTAGGTAATTGCTCGACAGCGACTTATCAGCTAGCACGACGAAGACCGCTGGAGCTCCATAAAACTGATCCTCCTCCCCACCGCGAGCTTTGTTCGCCAGCTGTGAGAGCTGGTCGCGCATCGCACGATTCGTCACAGCCACGATCGTGACAGATTGCTTGCCCATCGCCGAGGGCGCATAGGTGCCCGCCTTGAGCACCTTGTCTAGGAGCTCCTGAGATGGTAGTTCAGGCTTATACTTACGTATACTCCTGCGTGTTAGGAAGATGTCCATTTTCTCTTGTGTCGTCATACGCATAGTGTCTGTAGTTGTGTCTGATTGTTCTGTTGTCGTAGCCTTCTGACAGGCGACAGCTCCCACGAGGAGCAGTATCACCGCCATCGTCAGTGGCACCCATTTACGTAGCATAGTCGTTAGCATCTATTCGTTAGTATCTAGACCTTTGACATCTGTATCAAAAGCCCTCTACCCACAAATATACGAAAAGCTCCCCATAGCAAGCCCTGAGGTTGTGACATCCCATGGTTAATTCATGATAAAGAATGACTTCATCTACGTCACTATCAAGGAAATCGAACGATTCCTCCGTGGAGCTCTTCGAATATCCCCCGAGCAACAAAAAAATTCTTCGGAACTTCAATCCCATTCTTCCGAAGTTTCATTTCATTCTTCCGAACTTTTATTTCGCCCCTCCGTGGAGAAAATCCATTCTCCACCGAGCTATCTGCAAATCTCTCCGTAGAAACCGTCTGTTGCGTCAAAGCGAGACGTGTAACGGCTGTAGGGACGCACGGTCGTGCGTCCGTCCCGTCAAAGCGAGACGAGTAACCCCTGTAGGGACGCTCGGTCGAGCGTCCGTCCCGTCAAAGCGAGACGAGTAACCCCTGTAGGGACGCTCGGTTGAGCGTCCGTCCCGTCAAAGCGAGACGTGTAACCCCTGTAGGGACGCACGGTCGTGCGTCCGTCCCGTCAAAGCGAGACGAGTAATCCCTGTAGGGACGCACGGTCGTGCGTCCGTCCCCGTTAAAGTCCTGACGCCGTAACCTTTGATACAACGGACGCACAGACCGTGCGTCCCTACAACCGTTACTCGTCGGCTGGTTCGACAACGGACGCACAGACCGTGCGTCCCTACAACCGTTACTCGTCAGCTGGTTCGACAACGGACGCCCTCCCGCTAGACACTCCCGTGCGTCCCTACAACCGTTACACGTCAGGGCGTTCGTTGTGTCATTGGAGACATCTTTCCCCCGTGGGTTGTTCGGGGCTTTGCCCCTTCGACCCACGGCTATGATTCGTCGGACCTCTCACGAGGTCCTATCCATCGAAATGCTCGGCATTAGAGGTTAGATATTAGAGGTTAGAGGTGAGAGGTTAGAGGAGAGAAAGATCGCTTTGGCATCGGCATCTGACACAATCTCAAGACTCGCTTGTGAGCTGGTGCCACCAGAGACCCTAGGCAAAAGCTGGCGTGGCACAGTCCAGCACCAGTTCCGCAGATAGTCCGAGTAGCTGACAGATGCGCCCTGCCTGCGAGAGTGACGGTTCGCTCTTGTCATTGACGAAGTCACTCACACGAGATGGCGAGACCCCCAGTTCACGGGCTAGCTCCGCCTGTGACTTGCCCTAGCTGATGAGCTCTCCTAGCGTTAGGGTATCTAACGGGTAATGCTCCTCCTCATACGAGGCGACCACATCACCCTGGACGCTATCCGAGGGGAGAGATTAGACGAGTAACAGCTGTAGGAACGCTCGGTCGAGCGTCCGTTGTAGTACAGCGAAACGTCACCCTGTAGGGACGCACGATCTGTGCGTCCGTTCCCGTTAAAGCCCTGACGCCGTAACCTTTGATACAACGGACGCTCGACCGAGCGTCCCTACAACCGTTACACGTCGCGGGGCCATACCAGTCAGACTATCTAGTATTCATGGCTAAAACCGCATGCTCCACAATAGTAGAACTCTCTTTTCTTACCAAGTGCGCCCCCTATTAGTCCTAGAGGTCCTAGTAGTAATCCTCCTACAGCGGCTTTACCGACACTAAATCCTTTGTTTCTTTGGTCTACTTTTTTCCATTGAAGTACTTCGCCACATATTGGGCACTTAAGTGGAGCTTTCATATTTCTTATTGTTGATGTGTTTCCGCAGATATAGATAACGTGTAAGTGCTTATATTACTCTCTGTCACTTCAAAAGCAACTGTAAATTCTGGTTGCTGGTTGTTGTACGTTTCCCCTTTCGAAATAGAATTCATTAGGCCATCGGGAATTGTTAATGAGAGACTTTCAAATGTCTTCTTTGACGTTTTCTTAAAGAAATCGATTGCGCGCTGTTCTTCAGAGGTGTCATTTATATTCAAGACGAGCTTAAGCTCTTCAATGCAATGCTCCGTATTACTTTCTAGGTAGTAGGCTATATTATTCCCCATTTTATCAGCTGTAGATGGCTCGTTAAGGATAAAATAATCAGTCATACTAATCCATCCGAACATGTCATTTTTCCAACGTCCCAACTTCCCAATTCCGTTTTTAGAGAGAGTAGAAATAACAGTTTCCACATCGTTGAATATAGGTAAGTAAGACCTGACATTCTGATCTTCTTCGTGGAAATACTCTTCAGTGGTTCCATATTCTGAGCCCAAAGAGGTTCGTTTTTCTTCGGAGCAAGATGAGCAAGAGTTAAGCATAGAACTAAGGACGATGCTTATGCAAATAGTCGCAAGGAAACGGGTTTTCATTAGAGTCTTGAGTTAATGGTATAAGAAAAAACATTCAACGCACAAGAAGCGGTAGGGTACGCACAAACATCTTGCTTTGATGATAAAGCTCTCTACTGCAATCACAAAGTTAATAAATCTTCTGTTACTAACCAAATTGGAACCTGTAGATACTATCAAATGCAAGTAAAAAACAGCGGGCTAGTCGTAATGAGCTGGAGGACTAACTGCAGAGAGCTGTTGAAAATTAGTTTTACCTTTGCGGTTGGTGGGAGGATCTTTCTTCCCTCCACTACTAATCTAATAAGCCTATAACGAACCTATGAAAAGAATTCTATTTATAGCGCTACTGCTGACTTGCAGTGCTGCACTTTTTGCCGCTTGTGGACCAACGAAGAATTGGAACCTTAGTGAGCAGTGCTCGAAGTTCCTAAATAAGCGCTACGCCAACGCGCGCATCCTAGAGGTGGACTACGACGATGGCATGGTCGAGGTGGAGATACGGCAC
>CABQOJ010000085.1 GCA_902465775.1 uncultured Porphyromonas sp.
AAGGAGGGCAAGTTCGTCTGCCCCATCAAGGAGGGTACCTACATGGATATGATGTATATGCCAGACGCACTGCACGCTATGGTGCAGCTCATGGAGGCCGATCCTACGAGACTGGTACATCGCAACTCCTTCAACATTGCCTCGATGAGCTTCGAGCCTAGCCAGATCGCAGCCGCTGTCAAGCGCATCATCCCCGACTTTGAGATGACTTACGATGTCGATCCACTGCGTCAGGCTATCGCTGAGTCGTGGCCTAACTCGCTCGACGACAGCTGCGCTCGTCGTGAGTGGGACTGGCAGCCACACTATGACCTCGACACCATGAGTCAGGACATGATCCAGGTGCTACGCGCTCGCTACGGCAAGTAAGCCATCCGCACAGATCCCCAGAGACTGATACAGTCTCCTCCACATGCGTCACTCTTGAGTTCGCTCAGGGGTGACGCTTTCCATTTGCGCCTCTAGAGAAGGCTCCGCCAGAGACTGTTGCATAAAGGCGAATCGCTGTGTTGCTTTCGGGATTCGGCTTCGGTTACATACGGAGGTATGCTCCCTTCAGACCTCACCCTCAGCGCCTTGCGCTTCATCCTTTCTGCAAAGTCTCTGCTAGTGCGAACTGATGGTTGCTTTCTATGGAGAGGCAACTGCTTTTGTAAAAGTTCCATAATGGTTCTAGCCTTGGAACTTTTTAGTTCCAACGGAGGAACTTTTCAGTTCCAAGGGAGGAAAGCTTCAATCCCTCGGGAGGAACGAAGAAATCCCTAGGGAGGGATTTGAGTTTTCCAACGGTGGAAAGTATGGGCATCGGGTGGACAGTGTGTCAGACTTCGGACAGGTCATATCGCTACACCCGACCACGAAGAAAAAGACACTCCTCTGATGAGGAGTGCCCTATCTCTGGTTGATGGCTCTGTGTGGGGCTATCGCTTGTGTCTCAGACTTCTCAGTAAGAAATGTCTCGCTTAACCTTTTTGGTTGGTTCGTATATTCCTTCTGAGACTTCATCACTGCGAACTTGTATCAGCCAGTTGCCTTTAGAATCCATTAGGTCGTATTTGAAAAGACGTAGATACCACTTTGTACCACTATGGCTAACTGACTCTTCTCGCACGATATTTCCTTTAGAGTCATACTCTGAAGTGATTATTTCATACCAGTCCCAAGCCTTTTTACGCCTAAGTACTGTCCCTTGATAGGTATAATTAGCTTCTTCTTGACCACCTCCTATAACACCTTCTTTGTGTTCTTGTGAGACATTTCCTGCTAAGTCATACTTATAGGTCCATACCTCAAAAGGCTTCTCATTAGGTCCACTTCTGTCGTAGCTTTCCTCTTTGATCAATCGACCTTGATTATCGTAGCTAAGGATGCTTTTGAGTTTCAAGTCACCACCATTACTGTAGTGAGCCTCCTCTTGGAGTAGCCCCCTTTCATTATATTTGTAGATAACGACCTCACCAAAAGTGGATGTGTCATCCTCTCTAATGAGACGGCCCATATTATCGTATTTGTACTCTCGTGGTTTCCTTGGATATGTAGGGGACCCTTCGTAATACTTTTCTAATAGCCCTTCTTGATTATACGAGTACGTGTACCTCTCAAAAGGAGATTCAGAGTATTCTCCGTAGTATAATTTCTCTATAGTCTGATGTCTGTCGTTGAACTTATAGATCCACTTCCCCTTGAAGATATCCGTCGGAGTTCCAAACTTCTCTTGAATATCGAAGTAGGATTCAGTGAGTTCCTTTACATTGCCTTGGAGGCCTAATCTTTCGTAGTCACTCTTTTCTTGTTGCGTGCGTTGAGCAACAAGACTGTTAGATATAAGAATGGCTAGAAGAGATGTAAATACGATTGCGTTTAGCCTTATAGTCTGCATAGAATTATTTGATTTTAGAGTTACTGCGGGTGTCTATCTATGTGTGAGGTGGCAGGCCCGTTTTACTCCTCGGGGATGTAGATGACCTCGCCATTCTCCAACTCGTAGGCAATGCCGACGCGCTTGCCACGGCGCTGATTGGAGGCGTCCTCGCTGTCGGTCGGTGTGTACCGCTCGATGGTGGAGCCTTTTTTGGAGATGATCTCCATATTGTCCTTGCCAGGGTTCTTGATGATGGTGAAGTCCTCCTGCGTTAGCATCTCGGTCATGCTAAACTTCGTGACCAGAGCCACCATGAGTGCCACGGCAAAGACCATCGCCACGTCAAAGAGGTTGCTCACGAGCGATGATGGATCGGTGTCATCGTGGCGCAGTGTGCGTCGCTTACTTCTTCGTCTCATCTTCTGCTTGGGTTAGGAGTTCGTCGATGTAGTCGATGTAGATGAGCTCTTGGTGGTGATAGCGGTGGAGTCTCTGCAAGGTCAGATAGCCGATGGCGGAGACGAAGAGTCCCAGCACGGTGGTCGCAAAGGCAACCTGCATATTGTACGCCATAGTTGCCATATCGCCACTGCTCAGCCCGACGAGCGCTGGCCCCATTGGGATGAGGGTACCCATTAGTCCGAGGATTGGACCGAACTTGGTCAAGACTTGCGGGTAGACGAGTCGCTTGTCGAGGCGTAGCTCATACTCGCCGATGAGTAGGTTGCGCTCAGCAGCGGGAGCCGTGAGGAGGGAGCGCAGTAGCTCCTCAAAGAGGTCTAGCCGTGCTGTCTTTGGACTTTCACCGCCCAGCTCTTGGCGCAGTCTGCCGAGTAGTGCGCTAGCGTCTTCACGCTGATGGGAGAAGTAGCGCTGCTGTAGTCGCTTGTAGCGCTGTGCCCGCTCGATGAGCCCGCCCAGCATGAGGAGGGCTAGGAGGAAGAGTAGGAGTAGCCCAATGATCACCGGTATGAGGAGACCATTGGAGAGGAGAAACATGGTGTCTGAAATGAACTTCATAGTAATCTGTTGTGTGTAACAATCTTATTTGCGTGAGCCTTTTGCCTTGATGAGCATGGCTAAATAGCCGATGAGGATGCCACTAGCGAGGGTCGCTAGGAGTATGCACAGCTCTCTAGGCGAGGAGCTGTCTAGCTGGATATTTGGTGCTTGTGTGTGCTCTGGTATGAGGATGTAGGCTATGACGCTACCCACGGCTAGCACCCCAGCCAAGAGCATGGCGAGCAGACGGAGGAACTCTCGATCACGTATCAGGCGAGGTGTCAGCTCGATGAGTAGGAGGAGCACCACAGCAAAGGTTATGGTCACTGCCCAGTAATGGACCCCGGGCATGCTGTAGATGACAAAGCTCCTCAGGTAGCATAGCGCAGGTAGCATCAGTAGCGATGGGAGCCATACGGCTATCTGGTGGCAGGCGGTCATGACTGCGACAACTAGTCCCTCTCGATGATAGATCATACGCAGAGAGCGGTGTGCGGGTCGGTAGGTGACGACCGCCATCGTGAGCAGTAGCTCTAGCGAGACCATCATGGCTAGTGTAGAGAGCTGCTCCGCCTGACGTAGCATAGCGTCGAGGGCAAGCTTGCTCACTCGCAGGGTTGCCTGATGGGTCGCCACCAAGCCGACGATGTATAGGAGTGCATGCGCTAGTCGCACCCTATGATCAGATCGTACGGCTGTGGTGGTGAGCGCCACTAGGAGCGCAAAGATGGAAACGATGAGTAGCATCTCTTACTTCGTACGCTTCTTACGTCTGCTGTAAAGGAGAGAGAGCACCAGTATGAGGACGAGTACGACGCCTCCGATGATGACCACCTCGGTCGTGTAGAGATGATCCTGATCCTCTGCAGAGGCAGCGCCAGCGGCCTGCTTCTTGCCCTGGGCCTTGTCCGAGTCCTTCGAGAGTACCTGCTGCTTTTGGTCAGACTGTGAGGTCACCTTGAGCGCTTTGTCTAGGGCTGCGGTGTACCCTTGCTGCTGCTCGGGTGTGAGTTGATCTTGGATCATCTTCCGCAGCTTAGCATTGTCACAGACCATACCGCTACAGCCAGCCCCCGCCTTTGCCAAGCTCTCGGCATGGAGCCGAGCGATGGTCTGCTTTTGCTCAGGAGTTGCCTGCCAGTACCCCTTGCGAATGGTCTCCATCATGGAGGCGGTGAGGTCTTGTAGGGCTGCGGGGTTGTTTCGCTCGAAGAAGTCAACGGTGCCGAGCTGATGCTTGTCCACGACATACATATCGTAGAGAGCATCCCAGAGCTCCTTGTCGATGGCGGAGGGCTTCATGACGTTCCACGCATAGGTATTGCGGATGGTCTCGTCGATAGCGTCTGCCGCTCCCGCGCCCTCTTTGAGTTGCTCACGCACATAGGTGGGGTTGAGGATGGTGGTGCGAGCTTCGATGCCAATAGCATGCTTGATCTCCTGCGTCTTGACACGACGACGGTTGCGCAGATCGGTGAAGTAGCCCTCGGGGTCCTTGCCCGTGACGTGACGTACGGAGAGGGTGAGTCCGCCCATAAACTCATAGACGTGATCCAAGCTTAGCGCGCCCCACGTATTGCTCTGACGGGGCTGGACGACGGCATCCGTGTTTTGCAGTGCCGCCTCAAAGATACCCTTGGCGGTCTCGCCCCAGAGCTCTTCGTCGCCATAGATGGCACCCATATTGTTCAAATAAACCTCGGCGATCTCGCTCTCTTTCTCCCAGCGGTCACCGCTCTCGACCATCTCCTGAATGCCTGTACCGTAGGCACCGTTGAGACCGCCGAAGATGCGCTTACCGCTGAGCTTACGCGCCTGCTCGGGGGGTACGCCATGCTCTAGGAGCACACGCTCTGCCTCGACACGTCCGAGGGCTATCTGGTTAGGCGTCTTGCCATCCTTGGTCTCTGCGACGAGGTCCATAGCCTTTTGTAAGAGGAAGAGTCGGGAGGCTGCGATGTCTCGGAGCTGGCCCGAGGTTTGTATGACTACATCCACACGAGGTCTGCCGAGCTCCTTGATGGGGATGACGCGTACATCGAGCACCTTGCCACGGCGGTCACGCACGGGCTCGACACCGAGGAGTGCCATGATCTCTGCGATGGTGGTGCCCTCGCTCTCGATGAAACTACTGCTCCAGAGCGTGAAGCTCACCTTGCGTGGTATGGAGTCGTTGTGACGAGAGCGGTAGTCGGCTAGGAGCGCATCGGCTAGCTGCTGTCCGTCCTCCCAAGCCTTTGCCGTGGGTGTCATCTCGGGATCAATGGCGTAGAGGTTGCGCCCGGTGGGTAGTACGGAGGGGCTAGCGATGAAGTCTCCGCCTGGCGAAGGTGCCGTATAGCCTCCACTGAGCGCATTGGCGAGCGAAGCTAGCTCGAGCTGTGGCGAAGTGATCAGCATACGCTTATAATATGGTATCTCTGCCACGGAGCGACGCAACAGACTGATCCCCTCGGCGAGGAGTACCAGCTTGGGGTCTTGCTTCGTCTCAGCGCTGGCGGGTTTGCCATGAGGAGGCATACCGCCACCCATTCCTTTGGACATATTCTTTGGCATACCTCCTGGGTGACCACTAGGCATCCCACTAGGCTTGCCCTGTGGCTTAGCTTTTGCCTTGTCACCGCCCATCATACCGGCAGGCATACCGCCCATCATACTGGACTGTGCGCTCTCCTCTTGTTGCGCCTTGAGGAACTGATCGGCACGCGCCAGCTCGGTGCCACTAACGCCTAGCGACTGAATGAGTGCATCGACCTCTCCTGCGGCAATCTCTCGATCCTGAACACGAGCCACAAAGC
>CABQOJ010000086.1 GCA_902465775.1 uncultured Porphyromonas sp.
CTTGTCGATGCACTCATAGTCGTGCAGGATGACATTGGTGTCTAGGACAAAGTTCTTACTGTGCGATACTCTTGTAGCCTTGCTCTTAGCACTGGAGCGGGGCGTCGTCTTGGAGTGACTCTTGTTGGTGGTTTCCTTTCGCTCTGTCGTAGCAGAGGTGTTTTTCTTTTGGGCTGTTGGCATGTTAGTCTGTTTTTCTAGTTCATATTCGTGAGCTTGTCTTTTGCTCGTCCCAAAGTTAGTTATTTTACAACAAACGGCCAGCATCTATTTACTCCCCTTATGGCAGAGCCGTGGCACTTAGCTAATATATTTCGGGCTAAATGCATGTTCGTTGCCCGATTTTTATTACCTTAGCAACCGAATACCATTTCCGAGTAGTATCTAATACATGATTTCGACCCAATACAATGCGATGATCACTGCCGTAGGAGCTTACCTACCAGAGGATCGACTGACTAATGCCGACCTGGAGCAGATGGTCGACACCACCGACGAGTGGATTATGACACGTGTAGGCATCAAGGAGCGCCGTATACTCAAGGACAAGAGCCTCGGGGCCTCCTACCTAGCTATCCAAGCTGTTCGCCAGATGTTGGAGCGATGGAATATAGACCCGCTCTCTGTGGAGGGTGTCATACTAGCGACGAATACGGCCGACTACCACTTCCCCTCGACCTCTTCGATCGTAGCCTTTGAGACTGGGTGTCGGCACGCTTTTACCTTTGACATCAACTCAGCCTGCCCTAGCTGGCTCTACGCTCTAGAGACGGGGGCCAACTTCATCCGCTCTGGACAGTACAAGCGACTGATCGTAGTGGCTACCGAGAAGATGTCCGCAGCAATCGACTACACCGACCGCCAGACGAGTCCGCTCTTTGGCGATGGTTCAGGTTGTGTCTTGCTAGAACGTACGGAAGACACTTCGCTAGGCGTGCAGGATGCCCTCTTCAAGACGGACGGCAATGGACGCTCGCACCTGATCATGAAGTCGGGTGGTTCGGCTAGCCCAGCCACGGCTGAGACGGTCGCACGACGTGAGCACTTCGTCTATCAGGAGGGGCAGCATGTTTTCAAAAACGCTGTCCTCGACATGGCTCGTGTGAGCCGTGAGGTGATGAAGCGCAATCATCTGACCAACGATGATGTCGCTTGGGTAGTGCCTCACCAAGCCAATATGCGTATCATCCAGGCTGTCTCGGAGTACACCGACGTGCCGATGGACAAGGTGATGGTGACCATACAGAAGTATGGCAACATATCCTCAGCCACGATACCTATCTGTCTCTGGGAGTATGAGTCTAAGCTCAAGAAGGGCGACAAGCTCATCCTAAGCTCTTTTGGTGCAGGGTACACGTGGGGTGCAGTCTATTTAGTTTGGGGCTATGACGGAGCTACAGCACCTCGCCGGTAAACCCTTGCCAGAGGGCTACAAGAGTGGCTTCGTAAGCATCGTCGGCAACCCTAATGTGGGTAAGTCGACGCTGATGAACTACCTGGTCGGGGAGCGCATCTCGATCATCACGAGCAAGGCGCAGACGACGCGGCACCGGATCCTAGGCATCGTCAATAGCGATCGCATGCAGGTGGTCTACAGCGATACGCCTGGCGTGCTACAGCCTAGCTACAAGCTGCAGGAGCGTATGCGAGCCTACTCGGAGCAGGCGCTAGAGGATGCCGACTTGCTACTCTACGTCACCGACACGATGGAGGAGCGAGACAAGCATCACGACTTTGTGGAGCGTGTGCAGCGACTCTCCTGCCCGATCATCATTGTCATCAACAAGGTAGACCTGACGGAGCAGAAGCATCTGGAGGAGCTAGTTGACTACTGGCACAGCATCATTCCGCAGGCGGAGATTATCCCCGTGTCGGCATTGAGACAGTTTAACCTAGCGCCACTCAAGAAGCGCATCGAGGAGCTACTTCCCGTATCACCTCCTTACTTCGAGCAGGACGCTCTGACCGATCGACCAGCACGTTTTTTCGTCTCGGAGATCATTCGTGAGAAAGCACTTCAGTACTATCACCAGGAGGTGCCGTACGCTGTGGAGGTAGTCGTGGAGGAGTTTGTCGAGAGTCCCGATAGGATAGACATGCGCTGCGTAATCCTCGTAGAGCGTGAGTCTCAGAAGGGGATCATCATCGGTCACAAAGGCTCCGCCATCAAGCGTCTCGGCATTGCGGCACGAAAGGATCTGGAGCGATTCTTTGACAAGCATATTCACCTGACACTATTGGTTCGTGTGGATAAGGATTGGCGTCAGAGCGACCAAGCATTGACACAGTTTGGCTATGACATCTAGACGATGTGTAGCTTTTGACCCACCTATTTATATACTAAGCAGACTGACGTAGTCTATAAGAGATATCAAGCTATGAGTAATCTAGTAGCCATCGTAGGGCGCCCCAATGTGGGCAAGAGTACCCTCTTCAACCGTCTGACCCGCTCCCGCCAAGCGATCGTCACAGAGGAGGCGGGTACGACTCGTGACCGACAGTACGGCCACGTCACTTGGTGTGAGCGCACCTTTTCGATTGTTGACACGGGCGGATGGGTCTTGCGCAGTGATGATGTCTTTGAGGAAGAGATCAATAAGCAGGTCCGCATAGCAGTCGAAGAGGCGGACCTGATCCTCTTTGTCGTGGACATCCTCAACGGTGTAACCGACCTAGACGACGAGATAGCTCTGATGCTCCGACAGACGAATAAGCCTGTCATACTGGTGGCCAACAAGGCGGACAACTTCACCCAGCACAACGACGCTGCGGAGTTCTACTCTCTAGGTCTAGGCGACCCCTACCCTATCTCTGCGATCAACGGCTCCTCGACGGGCGACCTCCTCGATCACATCTTAGAACTACTCCCCAAGGAGGGCAATCATGAGCCTCTCCTTGAACTTCCTCGCTTTGCCATCGTGGGCAGACCGAATGCGGGTAAGTCTTCGCTCCTGAATGCTCTCATCGGCGAGGAGCGCAACATCGTCACCGACCGCTCGGGCACCACGCGAGACAGCATCTTTGCTGAGTACGACAAGTACAATCAGCACTTCTACCTCGTCGATACGGCGGGTATCCGCAAGAAGGGCAAGGTCAACGAAGACCTTGAGTACTACTCGGTGATCCGTGCCATCCGTGCTATCGAAAACGCCGATGTCTGCATCATGCTCATCGACGCTACGAGAGGAATAGAGGCTCAAGATGCCAACATCTTTCGGGTGATCCAGCGCAATAACAAGGGGCTGGTCGTCTGCGTCAACAAGTGGGACCTCGTCGAGGACAAGAGCCTGCCCGTGCAGCGCACCATGGAGGAGGCGATCCGTGCAAGATTCGCACCCTTTACCGACTTTCCTATCATCTTCATCTCAGCACTCAATAAGCAGCGCATCCTGAAGGTGATCGAAATGGCGCAGCATGTCTACGATATGCGCTCGACCCGCATACCGACGCACCAACTCAACCAAGTTTTGCTACCACTCATCGAGAAGACCCCACCACCCTCTATCAAGGGTAAGTACATCAAGATCAAGTTTGTCCAGCAGCTCCCCACAGCAGTGCCGACCTTTGCCTTTTATGCCAACCTACCTCAGTGGGTGCGCGAACCGTACAAGCGTTTTCTCGAAAATCAAATCCGCAAGAACTGGGACTTTTGCGGGACTCCCATCAATGTCTTCCTCAGAGAGAAGTAACCTTCTCCTTGACAACCTACTATAAACATGGAGCAAGCAGTAAAGGCGTCAGATCATACTAAGCGATATCTCATCATCCCCTCTGGAGGGTCGGGTCTCCGTATGGGAGCTGAGCTGCCCAAGCAGTACATCAAGCTGGGTGGTAAGACGATCCTCCAGCACACCGTAGAGGCTCTCTCTAAGTGTGTGGACTACATCGTCATCGGCATATCGTACGAGTACCGTATCATCGTCGAGGATATGCTCCAAACGATAGGTCTTGCCGATCGGACCCATCTCACATTGGCAGGCAAAACGCGCTTTGAGACAGTGCGTCGGGCTCTACGTGCCGTGCCCGATAGCACGCTCGTCGGCATACACGATGCGGTACGCCCTTTTGTTTCTAAGGAAGTGGTGGACAAATGCTACGAAGAGGCTCAGCGAGTGGGTGCTGCCGTGCCTGTCCTACAGCTCTCGGAGAGCTTGCGCTACCTCCCCGACGAAGGCGAAGGAGCACAAACCTCACAAGCCATAGACCGTAGCCGTTACTGCTTGGCGCGTACGCCACAAGTCTTCTGGTCGGAGCGCATCAAGGAGGCTTATCAGCAGCCCTTTCAGGAGAGCTTCACCGACGACTGCTCCGTCTATGACCAGCTCTACAGCGACCTTGTCTTAGTTCCTGACACCACGGAGAATATCAAGATCACGACTCCTGACCAGCTTTACTGGGGCGAGCATCTCCTGACCATATCCCGTCAGGAGCGTCTGCGACTTACACAGCGACTACTCTCGAGTCGGTAGCCCATCCTCCCCTCTCTGCCCATACTGCTATGAGCTTCCTGACCACACCCCTAGCAGATCTGCCTGGACTGGGCACCAAGCGGGCGCAGCTGCTAGCCGAAGAGCTAGACCTGCACACCTATCGGGACCTGCTCTACTGCATCCCCTACCGCTACGCCGACCGTCGGGTCATCTACCCCATAGGTTCGCTGATGCCCTCCATGTCGGAGGTACAGGTTGAGGGGATCTTACAACCCTTTAGCGCGCCCTCTTTGGGACGCAAGAGCAATCTCTCAGCACGCCTCATGGACGACACGGGAGAATTGCTATTGGTCTGGTTCAAAGGGCACAACTATATCCAGCGCTCACTCACCCCTGGGTGCAAATATATCGTCTACGGCAAGCTACAGTTCTTCAATAATCAACTGCAGATCACACACCCTGAGATCAAGCTCGCAGATAAGCCCAACCCATCCGTCGGGGGGTACCAACCGATCTACCGAATCACCGAGCGACTCAAGCGCTCCCGCATCGACTCCGCATTCTTAGGGCGCTACATCGACCAGCTCCTCCAGAGCCCCTACTTCTCCATCCCCGAGACGCTCTCCGAGCCCCTCATAGCGCACCGTCATCTGGCACCACTCCAGACCGCTATCAGATGGATTCATCACCCCCAGAGTGTCGAGCAGGCGCAGGTGGCTAAGTTCAGACTCAAGTACGACGAACTCTTTTACCTCAATCTCTACCTACGTCGCCTAGCCGTCATGCAGCGCATGCGCTACGAGGGCTACCGACTAGATCAGGTGGGCCAGCTCTTCAAAGGTCTATACCACGCACTCCCCTACGACCTCACTGGAGCGCAAAAGCGAGTCCTCCGTGAGATACGTCGGGACACCCTCTCGGGTGCACAGATGAACCGACTCCTGCAGGGTGACGTGGGCAGTGGTAAAACCCTCGTCGCGCTCTTTGCCATGCTCCTAGCCGTAGACAACGGTTACCAAGCCTGCATGCTCGCCCCAACGGAGATCCTAGCGCAGCAACACTACGAGACCATCTCCGAATTCGTCGAGGGACTCGATGTATCCATCGCACTCCTCACTGGGAGCAGCAAGACGAGAGAGCGACGCAAGACCTTGTCGGCACTAGCCGATGGCAGCCTCTCCATCTTGAT
>CABQOJ010000087.1 GCA_902465775.1 uncultured Porphyromonas sp.
ACGAGCGCACGGTAGTAGCGGAGCGGATCGGCGTCTGGTACGAAGAGCGCCTCACAAGGCTCACCCTCGAGGACATTGGGGCGCATCGTCGCTTGGTCGCATTCGGGGATATAGGGTGGGTTGCTCACCAAAAGGTTTATCGGGGGGAGCTTGGCGGGGATGCCTTTCCCCTGACACCAGGCGAAGAGGTCGCCACGGAAGAGCTGGACGGCGACACCTGTCTGACGAACATTTTGCTCTGCATAGCCTAGCGCCTGCTCCGATTGATCCATCGCATAGAGGCTCCACTGAGGGCGCTCGCTACCTATATAGATAGGTATGCAGGCAGAGCCACACCCCACGTCGAGGAGCCGCTGGGGAGCCGCCGTAGCGGGGTGACGAGCGAGGATCAGTTCGCACAGCTCGGCCGTCTCGGGGCGTGGTATGAGCACCCCTCTGCCGACAGCCAGGTCGAAAGAGCCGAAGGGCGCCACCCCTAAGATGTACTGGATCGGCTCATCGTGCGCCAGTCGCTCGAGGGCTTGGCAGAGCCAAGTGGCTTCCGTGTCGGACAATTGTCTAACTTTGCGGTCAAGCAGATAGTTTGTCTGGCTAAGCCCAGTGATATGCTGCAGGAGCATCTCGCTCATAGCCTGACGCTCCCGCGCCTCGGCATAGTACCCAGGCAGCGCCTCCGCTATCGCTAGCGCCGCATCACGCAGCGTCATACCAGCAACTATCATAGCTTCACTCATTTTGTAGCGACCTTTACTTAGATGAAACATACAGCACCTACCACACCAGACGAGATCTACATACAGCGCTGTCTGCAACTCGCAGCCTTAGCGCAGGGGCGCACCAGTCCCAATCCGATGGTCGGCTCGGTAATCGTCTACAAAGATAAGATTATTGGCGAAGGTTACCACCATTATGCGGGGGCGCCGCATGCCGAAGTGATGGCGTGGCGCAGCGTCCCCGAGGAGCTGCGGGGCCTTATCGGCGAGGCGACCTGGTACGTGAGCCTTGAGCCTTGCGCTCACTACGGCAAGACACCACCCTGTGCGGAGCTCATTGCGGGGTTGCGACCTGCCCGAGTAGTTATCGCGATGCTGGATCCTTTTGCCAAAGTGGACGGACGTGGCGTGGCATGCCTTCGCGAAGCGGGCATCGAGGTCTCGGTCGGTTGCTTAGAGCAAGAAGCGATTGCGCTCAACCGCCACTTCCTCGTGGCGCAGACCTTAGGACGACCCTACGTCACGCTCAAGTGGGCCGAGAGTGCCGACCACTACATCGATCGCCTGCGTCACGATGCGAGCGAGGCTCCTTACATCTTTAGTTCGTCACTCCGACAGCGCTCAGTGCATCGTCTGCGTGGGCTCCACGACGCGATCTTGGTGGGGCATCACACGGCCGAGCTGGACGACCCGCTCCTGACCAATCGCTCGGGTAGTGGTGGTCAGCCGATCCGTCTCCTCTGGTGTTACAGTCGTCTGCCTCGTCCGGAGCTACGTATGCTACAAGACGCAACGGCACCAACGATCATACTCCTCCCGCCTGCTCTCCTCGAGCAAGTACCCGACGGTCAATACCCGCCTCACGTCTCCTGCCTCGCCACAACTGGCGAGGTGCGCGATCTGCTCACGCTCCTGCATAGTCAAGGCATCGAGTCGCTCCTCGTCGAGGGTGGCGCACAGGTCCTGCAGCGCTTCCTCGACGCAGGCCTCCACGACGAACTCAACGTCGAGCATGCCCCCGTTGAGCTCCACGACGGCGTCCCCGCCCCCAACGAGTAGCGGTTGTAGGGACGCACGGGAGTGTCTAGCGGATGGGCGTCCGTCCCCGTTAAAGGTTACACGTCTGATCACACCGATAGCTCCGATGCTTCTAGCTAGCCAACAGCCATAAAGAAACAGTGAGGGAGACCCATCCGTGAGTCTCCCTCGCTATTTTTACCACCTTACGCAGGTGATGAGTAGGCTAAGAGGTCGCCTTACTTGATCTCCCACGTGTCCTCCGTCATGAGGAGCTCGCGGAGTGTGCGGACCTTGTTCTTTGCTTTTTGCTGATCGATCTGATCATGCACAGCCCAGTCGTAGGTCGGTCCCTCGACATCACGTATGACGCCCATAGCGACGGGGAGGCCGTCGGCTGCGTTCATGGCAGCGAGCATCATATGTAGGAAGGGATTCGGCTCGTGTGCATCGTGCGTCAGCACGTCGTCGAGCGTGTAGCCATCCTCACCGATCGTCACGGCACGTAGCTTGAAGCCATCTAGGACGAGACCGCGCTCGTTGTTTTCGCCGAAGGTCATCTTCTCGCCATGGCGCAGTACGATCGTTTTGTCAGCACGGACGGCGCGATCGCTAATAGAGGCGTGAGCACCGTTGTTGAAGATCATACAGTTCACCAGTACCTCTGTGACAGCAAAGCCCTTGTGCTTAGCACCAGCTAGCAGGCAAGCGGTGAGCGTAGGCTGATCGACATCGAGCGAGCGAGCGAAGAAGTTGCCACGGGCACCCATGACCAGCTCGGCTGGCTCAAAGGGATCCTCGACAGTTCCGTAAGGTGAGCTCTTGGTGACTAGACCACGAGGAGACGTAGGTGAGTACTGTCCCTTGGTCAGTCCATAGATGCGGTTGTTGAAGAGTACTTCGTTGATATCCACATTGCGTCGTACGGCATGGATGAAGTGGTTACCACCGATAGCGAGGCTATCGCCATCGCCAGACATCAGCCATACGGTGAGATCGGGACGAGCCACCTTGACGCCCGTAGCGACGGCAGCACCACGACCATGTACGGTGTGGAAGCCGAAAGTACTCATATAATAAGGTAGTCGCGAGGAGCAACCGATACCTGAGACGACGACCGTCTCATCGGGAGCTATGTCTAGCTCAGCCATCGCCTTATGGACAGCAGCTAGGACACCGTGGTCGCCACAACCTGGGCACCACTTGACGGGTGATGCGTTTTTGAAATCCTTGGGGGCATAGCGTAGCGTGCCCTTCTCTAGATTACTATTAGTTTCAATCATAGCAGTTGTGGTTTTTACAGTTGCTCATTGAGTATCTCTTCAAAAGCAGCGACCAGCTTCTCCACCTTGAGTGGCTGACCCTGTACTTCGTTGTATTGATGGAACTTGACACCCTCCACCTTATTGCGTAGGAGCATAGCCATCTGACCGAGGTTTTGCTCAGCGACGACGACACGTGGGTAGCGACGCATGATCTCCTCCGTGTTCTTAGGCATAGGATTGATAAAGGTAAGCTGCGTGTGTGCTACCTTGTGCCCCTTCTTGCGAAGGAGCTGGCAGGCATCACTCAGGTGCCCATAGGTACTACCCCAGCCAACGATCAGAAGGTCTGCATCCTCCACATCGCCCTCTACGGTGAGTGGTGGTATAACCTCAGCGATACGCTGTATCTTATCATTTCTCTTGTGTACCATCAGGTCGTGGTTAGCACCATCCGTGCTGATAGCACCAGTCTTATTGTCCTTCTCCAAACCACCTGTACGGTATGGCAGAGCGCCAGGACCTGGCACTGACCAATAGCGTACGAGTGTCTCGGGATCACGCATATAAGGCATCCAAGGCTCCTCACCCTTGTACTGATCTACGTAATGAGGCTTAATAGCGGGATACTGCTCGTAGTCGGGCAAGCGCCATGCGACAGAGCCGTTGCCTAGATAAGCATCCGACAGAAGGATCACTGGCGTCATATGCTCGACGGCCAGCTTGACAGCCTCGTAAGCTGCATCAAAGCACTTAGAGGGAGAGGTGGGTGCTATGACCACTAGGGGTGACTCACCATTGCGTCCGAACATAGCCTGCAGGAGGTCGGTCTGCTCCGACTTTGTAGGCATACCTGTCGAGGGACCTCCACGCTGTACGTCTACGACAACGAGCGGTAGCTCAGCGATGACGGCGAGGTTGATCGCCTCACTCTTGAGAGCGACACCAGGGCCTGATGTAGAGGTGACACCTAGGCGACCTGCGTAGGAAGCTCCGATGGCAGTACAGATACCAGCGATCTCATCCTCGGCCTGCATGGTGATTACGTCGAGAGACTTGTACTTAGCGAGGAAGTGTAGGATATCTGTGGCGGGAGTAATAGGATAAGACCCGAGGAAGAGCTTGAGGCCAGCACGCTCTGCGCCTGCTATGAGTCCGAAAGCGGTAGCTTTATTGCCCGTTACATCTAGATATACGCCAGCCTCCTGTGGAGCGCCCTCGATAACGAAGGGAGTACCTACAGATGCGTGGGTATTAGCCGCATAAGAGTAACCTCCGTGGAGAGCTGCTATGTTGGCCTGGCGGATGATCTCCTTCTTGGCAAACTTCTTGCTGATGAAGTGCTCAGCCTGATCGAGGGGTCGGTCAAAGAGCCACGACACGATACCCAGGGCAAACATGTTCTTGCACCTTAGTCTCCCCCTAGCGTCCATATCTATATCCTTGAGCACCTCCTGAACCATCGTGCTGATGGGGCATGCGAGTACTCGGTCGGGGTTGAGCCCCAGCTCCTTGATGGGATCGTCCGTCTGGTAGAGAGCCTTCTTGAGGTCCTTCTCTCCGCAGGAGTCGCTATCGATGATGATGATCGAGTCGTGACGTAGGTTCTTCACATTGACCTTGAGTGCTGCAGCATTCATCGCCACCAGCACGTCGGCATAGTCTCCAGGCGTGTGGACTTGTTCACGGCCGATACGTACCTGAAAGCCCGATACACCAGCCAAAGTGCCTTGAGGAGCGCGGATCTCTGCAGGATAGTCAGGGAAGGTCGAGACCGAGTTGCCATACATCGCTGACATGTCAGAGAAGATGGTGCCCGTGAGTTGCATACCGTCACCCGAGTCGCCTGAGAAGCGTACCACTACCTCTTCAATAATTCTTTTGTTCGGTTTGTCTGTCATAATTAGGATGAATAAAAGGCGTAGGGCTCAACTCCTTGAGAGGGTGATTGAGCTAAACCTTCCTAGCAATAGATCCCTACATAAATTCTGTGTGCCATGGGCTCTGCGCCATCTCCTACAGCAACGGAGACCTGTGAGCAAATGCTAGAAATAGGGAACGCTAGCGACCACTCACCACTCCACCACCATGATCTGATAGACGGAGCCACATAGACAGCACAAAGGTACGACTTATTTCCCTGATACTAGCCATTTTTAGGTATGAAAATGTGCGACATCTGCCCCTATCTGACGAAACCTCCTAATATAGCGAAGCCCTTAGTGACCGATCGATCGCTAGGGGCTTCGCTTTATATGTCGGAAAGGGAAGCTATTACTCCGTAAAGCTACGGTAGAAGTCTACATAAGCCTCCGCGTGGTCTACCGCAGGACCAGGGTACTCCAGCACCTTGTGGTCAGGCTCCGAGCGAAGGTACTCAATGAGCTCGGGAGAGACCGACTCCTGACCCAGGATCACACCATCTGAGTAGTGAATCGCCATACGACGTAGCGCATCTGGCGTCACCTCTCCCTGCAGCGGGTCGAGCATATCGCCCGTGATCTTGTCAAACTCAAGCTTCTTGATCAAGTCTTCGCCGACTTCGCCCTCCTCCT
>CABQOJ010000088.1 GCA_902465775.1 uncultured Porphyromonas sp.
GATGTCGGGACACTCCGTGGCGGTCGTTTCGAGAGAGTTGTGATCAGTCATGAGGTCTACTTGTAGTACTGTCCCACAAAGATACTAATTTGCTACCTACGAGCGACCTCTACGCGAGAGTAGCTTGACTATCAATCTATTGATCTGGCGCATCTCGAGGCATTTTGCTGAGAAATGCAAATCTCTACGAAGGAATCCTCAAACAGCTCGCTGGAAAAGGACCATTTTCTCGGAAGAATGGGAAATCTCTTCGGAAGAATGAAATGAAACTTCGGAAGAAGCAAATCGTAAGTCCGAAGAATTTATCTTTTCCTCCTGAGGAATAGAAAAACATCCATCGAGAAAGTCCGATTTCTCTCGGTGGATGCTTGTGGATCTTTAGACTATAGGGTCTCTCCCTTGAGGAGCTGGCTACGGGAGGGTCACTTTGTCGAGGATGCCCGTGAGGTAGGCTATCGCTAGTCCGTAGTTGGTCATTGGCACCTGCTGAGCCGTGGCGAGGTCTTGGCGGGAGATGAGCATGCGGCGGTTGAACATACAGCCACCGCAGTGGATGACGAGGTCGTAGGGCGTGAGATCCTCGGGGAAGTCTCGACCAGACACATGCTCGATGGTGAGCGTCTCGCCGATGCGCTTGCGGAGGAGGCGGGGGAGCTTGACCGTGCCAATGTCCTCGCCCTCAGGAGCGTGAGTGCAAGCCTCCGCAATAAGTATACGGCTGGCGGGCGTGAGCTGACCAATGGCTCCGGCTCCGGCGACAAGTCGCTCGAGGTCACCACGCTGGGCGCTCATGAGGATGGAGAAAGAGGTGAGCCGACAACCCTCGGGGACCAACGGCTCGACGGTGGCGAAGACTTGCGAGTCGGTGATGATGAGCTGAGGCGGGGTGGCTAGCTTGGATAGCGCTGCGGGGAGCTGCTCAGGGGTGACGCATAGGGCGTGGCACCCTCTGTCTAGCAATGCTCTGATGGTCTGCACCTGTGGCAAGATGAGTCGTCCTGCGGGGGCTGAGCTGTCTTGTGGCATGACGAGGAGCACGAGGTCGCCCGCTTGGCAAAGGTTGCCGAGGAGCGAGGGGGCTGGCTCCGACTCATTGCTTAGCGTTCGCCGGATCGCCTCAAGTAGGGCGTCCAAACTCTTTTCATCGTCCTGACGTAGCGTAAGGGGAGTGTGACCGAAGCATCGCATGATCTCCTCTTGTCGCTCTAGCCACGAGCTTTGCTCAGGCAGGTCGGCACGAGCGATGATCGGGAGTGTCGGCACGCTGGCCTTTTGCAAAGTGGTTATGATCGGAGTGTCGAGGGACTCTTCGCAACTGAGTAGGTAGAGGATCAGATCGGCAGAGCTTAGAGCTTGCTGTGTGACCCGCTGTCGCTCGGCTCCGAGGGGTGTGTCGTCGGCTAGTCCTGGGGTGTCGACCAGTAGGACGGGTCCTACGCTGGGCAGCTCGAAGAGCTTCTCCACGCTGTCCGTTGTGGTGCCTGCTTGGTCAGACACGAGCGACCGCTCTTGGCGTAGCAGGCGGTTGTAGAGCGTAGACTTGCCACTGTTGACCTGCCCTACGAGAACGATTCGTTTGCGCTCGGATGCGTCCTTTCTAGAAGCCATACCCTTTTTCGTCTATTAAAAGCGGAAGTCTCGCTCTCCAGCCTTGATCTGCTGAAGACGCTGCTGAGCGATGCCACGAACCCGCTCATTGGGGATCGTGGGGAGCTGCTGCGAGATCATCTCTAGTCCCAGCTCACGGGTAGTGGGTGAAGCGTAATCCTCGAGGTACTCCTGCAGTGTCAGGAGCGCATTGGGACCGCAGCAGTTGGAGATCTGACCACTCTTGCAGAGCGACATGAAGCGGTCTCCGGTACGTCCCTCACGATAGCAAGCGGTGCAGAAGCTCGGGATGTGTCCCTGCTGGAGGAGCCAGTAGACTACCTCGTCGAGGGTGCGTGGGTCGCTCACCTCAAACTGCTCCGAGTGGGCAGCCTCTGTCGTCTGTGCGTAGCCTCCCACGGAGGTGCGGGAGCCACCGCTGATCTGCGACACGCCTACGTGGAGAGCCCGCTGTCGTACCGCTTCACGTTCGCGGGTTGAGACGATCATTCCTGTGTAGGGGACCGCCAGTCGAGCCACCGCAATGATGTGGAGGAAGGTGTCGTCGGGGATTGCCTCGGGGAAGGAGTCGAGCGAGATGTCATCGGCTGGGCAAATGCGTGGCACGCTGATCGTGTGAGGGCCTACGCCAAAGGTCGCCTCCAAATGCTCCGCATGCATCATCAGTCCGACGAAGTCGTAGCGGTAAGTGCTCAGACCAAAGAGTACGCCCAGACCAACATCGTCAATGCCCCCTTGCATGGCTCGATCCATGGACTCGGTATGGTAGGCGTAGTCACTCTTAGGCCCTCTCGGGTGTAGCTCCTCGTAGTGCTCCTTGTGGTAAGTCTCCTGGAAGAGAATGTAAGTGCCGATGCCCGCCTCGTGAAGCATACGATACTCCTCGACGGTGGTTGCGGCGATGTTCACATTGACACGACGGATAGCTCCGTTCTTATGATGTATGGAGTAGATCGTCTGGATCGACTCAAGGATATATTCGATCGGGTTGTTGCGTGGATCTTCGCCAGCCTCGAGGGCGAGACGCTTGTGCCCCATGTCTTGCAGGGCGATCACCTCTTGTCGTATCTGCTCCTGCGTCAGCTTGTGACGGGGAATGGTGCGGTTCTTAGCGTGGTAAGGGCAATAGACACAACCATTGATACAGTAGTTGGAGAGGTAGAGCGGAGCAAAGAGGACAATGCGCTTACCGTAGAAGCGTAGCTTGATCTGCTCGGCCAGCTGTGCCACTCGTTGCCGTGTCGCAGGGTCCTCAGCGAGGAGGAGTACGGCCGCCTCGCGGTGGTCTAGCCCACGCATCTCCGCAGCTTTGCGTAAGATGTCGGAGATCATTTTCTCATCATCTTTATGTTGCTCCGCATAGCGGAGGGTGTCGATGATTTCATCATGATTGATGAAGTCACAGGCATCGTGTGATTGCTTATCGTAACTCATACATTCATTCTCTTAGCTGGCAGGAGCGTCTCCACGCCCCCAGTCTATTTGGTAGCCTATGGTGTCTAGTTGTGCCTGCAGGAGAGCGACTCCCTCGGCAGCCTCAGACCCTGAGTAGGCTTTGTTGTTATACAGAGCGTAGTCGGCTCTGTGGTTTAATGGGGATAGATTGGGCATCACCACATTGCACCCAGATCGTATGGCGGCTAGGCGACCCTCGGGGTGGAGCGTCGCGACAGCGGTCGTGGCGGGGATCAGCGCCCGTGGATTGAGGAGCCGACAGAGTGCGAGGAAGCGCAGTGTCATCGACAGGCTCCCCGCGGGGTAGGTGCCCAGGGGTGTGTCCTCATGCGGGATGAATGGTCCGACGCCTATCATCGCGGGCTGCAAGCGACGGATGAAGTCTAGGTCTTGCGCTAAGTGGGCGGTCGTCTGTCCTGGCGAACCAATCATCACGCCTGTCCCCACTTGGTAGCCGATCTGCTTGAGGTCTCGTAGCGCTTGTAGCCGATGCTCCTGAGCCATCGTGCTGGGGTGCAGGCTCTGGTAATGCTCCTTGTCGTAAGTCTCGTGGCGGAGCAGGTAGCGGTTGGCACCAGCGCGAAAGAGCGCCTCGTACTCCGCATACTCCATCTCTCCGAGCGAAAGCGTGATAGCGCACTCTGGATAGCTAGTCCGTATGTTGCGTACCAGCGAGACCAAGCGCTCGCCTCGCCAATAGGGATCTTCGCCACCCTGTAGCACGAAGGTGCGAAAGCCGATCTCGTATCCTCTTTCGCTGGCCGACATCACTTCGTCGGCTGTGAGCCGATAGCGGGTGACGCGCTCATTGCCTGAGCGGATGCCACAGTAGTAGCAGTCGTTGCGACAAACGTTTGATATCTCAATGAGACCGCGCAGATAGATCCTCCGTCCGAACTGCTGCTCCGCAATAGCCTCGGCACGCACCTGAAGCTCATGCTCGAGGTGCGTGTCGCTACTGTCTAATAGAGCCTTCAGCTCAGGGATGGAGGCTGTCGCTACTTGGTCTAGCGTATCACTCTTTCTCCTTGTAGTTAGCATAGGTGAGGTCGATCTTCTCCACCTCTTTGAGTAGCTGACGGCGACCTGCGAGTACATCGTTGAAGGCGCTGGGTCCTGTCACACATCCACCGAGACAAGCCATCACCTCAACGAACTGTGTGTCAGCCTTGCCACGCTTGCCGTAAGCCTTGAGCTTGGCGACCGCTTTCTTGTCCATACCCGCTATCTCCTCAGCGGTGAGGCGCTCTACGAAGTCCTTGTACTCCTCCGTATTGCTCAGATAGGAGATGACAGCATCCTTGACACCGCCATTGCGAGCGAAGGCGTGCGCCTCACGGACGGACTCAACGGCAGGCTTGTACCCCTCGACTGTATTGATGTCTATGTCCAGTCCCTCTAGGATAGAGCCTAGCTCCTCAAAGGTGACCACCATATCAACATCTACGTTGGGACGCTTGATCTCCTTGCGCTTAGCCACGCAAGGACCGAAGAAGACGATCTTGCTGTCGGGGTAAAGCTTGCGCGCACGCTCTGCCGTGTAGACCATCGGCGAGTGTGAGCTAGAGACAAAAGGCTTGAGCCCGGGTGCATGCTTGTCCACCAGCTCGTAGAAGGAAGGACAGCACGAAGTGGTCATAAAGGCTTGGCCAGCTTCGATCTTCTCCACTAGCTCCTTACCCTCGTGGCTTACCGTGTCCATAGCTCCCTGAGCCACCTCGATGACGTCGTGGAAGCCGATCTTCTTGATTGCGCCGTAGACCTGCTCACGGGTTGCCTTAAACTGACCAAGGATCGCAGGAGCCACGATAGCCACCACCTGCTCGCCACGCTCTATAGCGCCTAGCACGTCAAAGACCTGCGAGATCTCAAAGATAGCGCCAAAGGGACAAGCATTCAGACAAGCACCGCAGTAGATACACTTAGACTCGTCAATATGCTCGATACCATCCTCGTCCTTGCTGATGGCACCCACCGGGCATGACTCTTCGCAAGGCACAGGTATGTAGACGATCGCATGATAGGGGCAGTTCTTGTGGCACTGACCGCAGCTGATACATACATCGTGATCGATCAGAGCCTGGCCATTCTTTTGGAATGAGATGCAGTTCTTCGGGCAGTTGCTCGAGCAGGCACGGCTCACGCAGCCACGGCAGAGGTTAGACACCTCATAGTTGATCTGTACGCACGAGGTGCACGCCTCATCGATGACGCAGAGGACATTCTTCTTCGTCGGCTGTGGACGATGCAGTGCCGTGTGAGCGTACTCCGATAGTGGTGTGAGCTCATCCTCCTCGTCCTGCATGTCAAAGCCTAGGAGAGGAAACATCTTGTACTTCCATACGGCGCGCTCCTTATGGGGGCAACAACGTCCTAGTACATTGCGCTTCTTACGAGGACTCAGCTCGAGAGGAATCCGATCTATCGTCTTAATCAATTGGTCTTGACGCCACTTAGCC
>CABQOJ010000089.1 GCA_902465775.1 uncultured Porphyromonas sp.
ACCATAGGGTAGGGAGACCAAGAGCTGCGAGCCGATAGGATAAACCTGCTGGAGGATCCCACCGAGAGCTGCACTCTTTGAGCCGACCATTCCGGTCAAGACTTGTCCGCCAAGCTGCGTAAGCATCTCACGGCTGATGCGCTCGTTGGCATGCTTAGCCACAGCGTGAGAGACCTCGTGCGCTATGACCGCAGCCAGCTCGTCGTCGGTAGGACGCGTCGCCTGGAGCAAACCACTGTAGACGACGATCTTGCCACCAGGCATACAGAAAGCGTTGACCTGACGATCACGGACGAAGTTAAACTCCCACTGTGTCGCCTGCGCTATCTGGTCGTAGCCATTGTTGCGCAGATAGTTGTCCGTGGCCTGCGCTATGCGTCGTGCCACACGGAGCGTCTGTTGCCCTTGGGGCGAGTTGTTGTCCACATTCGCCTTGCGGATAAACTGATTATATTGCTGTGCGCTGGCCGCCGAGATCTCAGCGTCCGATACAAGGTTGAGTTGCTGTCGTCCCGTGATCGGTACGACGCCACACCCTGCCAGTAAGAGCGTCAGGGTGAGTGCTGTAAACCATTTTGCTATCTGTGTCATCTTCGTAGTATGTTGATTGAGTCTATGAGACCGTAGTCTCTACTACTGCAAAGATACTCTTTTTGCGCGTGCCGTTGCCATTTCGAGAGTTTACAATTCAAAAGCGCACCTCCCCGTCCGCTAAAGCTTACCGTGCCAATGCCTTGCTGTCGCAATGCTGGCACCAAGCAGAGGGCTCAACCGCTACCGTTAGCGATTGAGCCCTCTGTGTGTATGTGTAGACTATACGTTATCAATACTCATCTGCCCACTGTGCTGCTTCGTCTACTGCTGGTACTGCTTCATCATCTGCTAGTGCATTTGTTACTGCTTTTGATCCTTCTGCCACAGCTCTTGCAGCTTCCGCTTCAGCTTCCTCAGCAGCTGCTGTAGCTTTGTAGAGCTCGATGGCTTTCAGCCTAGACTTCTTGCATCGCTCCTTGAGTCCCTTAGAGAAGGTGTCGTTCCCCTTTAGATCCACATAGCCGTAATGCTCCTTACTACCTTCTCCAGGGATGAAGATGCCAAATCTATCCGCAAAGCTAAGCTCGCCGTACTCTACCAAGACTACAGGGATCACTCCATTAGTGAGGTCTATTTCTTTTGGTTCGATATAGATACTAGCCTCATCATACTCTGCTGGGACGATTATCTTGCCGTTGGCATCTTTCACGCCCCAGAGGTATAGCTCACACGTCTCTGTGCCATACACTTTACCCGTGTAGAGCGTGTGCGTGAAGGTCTGAGCTTGGCCAGCGGTGGCGCGCTTTGTGATTCGCTCCATCTCGCTGTCACTCACCTCTTTGATCTTCTTGCCCTTGGTATTATAGACTTTGTATCCTGACTCTCCCTTGGGAATGTAGAGTTTGCCATCCATGAACTTCTCAACATAAGCAGGTGCGTGATAAGGAATCATCCCGAGACTGGTATAAGGGGCATAGTGTCCTTCGCCATAAGCACCCTGGAAGACCTTACGTCCCTCCCTGTCGAGGACGAAAAAGCGATCATTACTCTCGTTCTTGACAACCACTAGCCCCTCAGAAAACTCGCCTGGGATCTCTATCTCCCGACGATGTCGGATCACCTCACGCCCCGTGGTATCGATGAAGCCATAGCCTGAGTCATAAGAAATCCGCACAGAGGCTAGCCCCTCATGGAAAGGATTGGCCCAAGCATACTTGCATGGTATCACCTCCTGACCAGTCTTGTCGATGTAGCCCCACTTGCCATTCTTACAGACAGCTGCATATCCCTCGCTGAAGAGGCTGAGCTGGTCATACTTCTGGATGGCTTCAATGAACTCAGGGGTTAGCTGGACTAAGTTCTCGTCTACCTCGCTCTCCACACCGGTCGTATCGCTTTGCTCGCTCCTTGCTGGGTCCAAATCGATTGAGGGTGCTTTCTTAGCGCAGCCCTTAGACAGAGTAAGGATGAGGACACAACACAACCCCACGACAACGACAGCTGCTGCGATTATGATCGTCCACATCTTCCGCTTCGGATTGTTCGTGTTTTGACCCATAGGGTTGCCACACTGTGGGCAGGTCGCAGAGCCTTCTGGGACTGAGGCTCCGCACTTGGTACAGTTCTTTAAAGCCATGATGCTATAATGTTTTTGAGTTTGACATGCTACACAGCAGGCAGGAGACCCAGCACTAGGTCTACTGTCTTTAGTGCAAAGATAAATCTTTTGTTTAAGGTTCGCAACAGACTGGCTCCTCGCTTCAGGACTGACGCACGACAACTGCTCTCCTAGGAGCTACAGCTCGACGATGATCGCGTCAACATCTCCGATTGTTCTGATCCCTCCCGAGGAAATCCCAGCTAGCTCCATGGAAAATGAAAATCCTCTACCGAGGCGAGAAACAAAACTTCGGAAGAATGAAATGAAACTTCGGAAGAATCAAATCACAAGTCCGAAGAGATTTCCCGCTCCTCACTGGAAATTCAAAAATGCCCGCCAAAGAGTTCACGACTTCCTCCATAGAGGCGTAGATAAGCTCTCCCTATGTCGTGCGTCAACCCTAACAGCTTGTCGCCTCTAGACTTCGCCGAAATGGAGAAAGCGTGGATTTGACTGGTGGGTATGTGCTATTTTGTATCTTTGCACGCAGATACCTGTCGGAGAGCATCACCGCCCAGTGGGGGTGCCTCGCGATGGATCTCTCACCTCGTAATACGCTTCTAATGAAATACAAGCTCCCCAGTAAGGATGAACTTCGTGCCCGCCTAGCCGCTCTGCCTGGCCAGGCGACTGACCTACTCACTAGCCGTAAGTTTTGGTACGAATTGGTCTTGATGACCGTTGCCATGTTTATAGGCGCTATGGCGGTACACTACTTCCTCGCTCCTAGTGGTCTGATCGTTGGATCGGTGACGGGACTGGGCATCGTGCTGGAGCGGTTGCTCCCGGTGATGTCGCTGGGGTCCTATATGTTTCTCATCAATGCGATCCTGCTACTCCTCTCTTTCATCCTGATCGGTAACGAGTTTGGCGCTAAGACTTGCTACACGGCACTGATCTTAGGCCCGTTTGTAGACTTGATGGGGTGGATCGATCCTGTCAGTGGGTCGATGTTTGCTCAGGAGGTACATGGCGAGATGGTAAACAATCCAGGGTTTGACTTGGTCTGCTTCATCTTGGTGATGAGTGCGGCGCAGGCGATCCTCTTTAGCATCAACGCTTCGACGGGAGGACTAGACATCTTGGCAAAGATCTTCAATAAGTTCCTCCATGTGCCACTAGGCGTGTCGGTGACGATCGCTGGGGGCTTGATCTGCTGCTCTGCCTTCCTGACCAGTCCTACGGGGCTTGTGATCATGGGACTCGTGGGTACTTGGCTCAACGGCTTGATCCTCGACTACTTTATGACCCGTATGAGCTCACGGACACGTGTCTACGTCATCTCCAAGGACTGGGAGCATATCCGCGACTATGTCATTCACACGCTCAATCGTGGAGTAACGATCCACCCCGTGACGGGTGGCTACTCAGGCGAGGATCACAAGCAGCTGGAGTGTATCTTGACGAGGGATGAGTTTGGCAAGCTGCTAGACCATCTGCGTGCTGAGCGTATGGAGCCCTTTATCACATCCGACCCGGTCAGCGAGGTGTACGGTCTGTGGCGCAAGAAGGGCCAGCGTCAGGAGCTAACGATCGAGACGGGGACGCCTGATGAGATGACCTTTTAGTATTAACTGATTCACCTAGAACTATGTCACATCTTACGAAGTCGCTCTCGGCTCTCATACTCCTACTGACACTTGCTCTCGGCTCGCTCATGGCCCAGGAGCCTGTCCCCGATGCTGAGCTAGAGGCTCCGCATGACAAGAAGATATCCCTCTCGCTCGAGGCGCGCGGTGACTACCAGCGCATCTATCTAGGTAGCCACGCTGATCAAGCGGGCTCAGGCTTTAAGGGAAATATCGCTAACATTATACTCAGTGGCACCCTCTCGCCAAAGTTTAGCTACCTCTACCGCCAAAGACTTAGCTCGATCAATCTAGATCGCACCTTCTTTGAGTCGATCGACTTCCTCTACCTGCAGTACAACCCGATCGAGCAGCTGAGTGTACGACTCGGCAAGTGGATCGTCTTCGTCGGTGGGTGGGAGTTTGAGCCAGCGCCGATAGATGTCTTCCAGCTGGGAGAGTTTTGCTATCACATGCCAGCCTATCAGTGGGGCGCTACGGTGAGCTATACCTTGCCTAATGGACAGGACAACCTCCATATGCAGGTGATCCAGAGCCCCTACCGCAAGGACTACGAGGCAAGCAGTGGACAGGCCGCCGACATGTACGCCTACAACCTGGTCTGGACAGCGCACCACGACTGGTTTGTGCCGATGTGGAGTGTCAACTTTATGGAGTATGCGCCCAGGCGCTTTATGAACTATATTTCGCTGGGCAACCGCTTCCAGCTGACCCCTCGCACCTTCGTGGACCTAGACCTGATGCACCGCGCACCACTCGATGGAGATGGCAAGAAGCTCTTCTCCGACTACTCTATCTATGGGCAGCTAGCCTACCACCCGACCGAGCAAACGAAGCTTTACCTCAAGGGGAGCTACGATCATAATACGAGTGGCTTTCATGCAGACTACGGCGTCACCGATGGCACGCAGATCACCTGTCTCGGTGGCGGGGTCGAGTACTCACCGATCCCCGAGGTGCGCCTGCATGCACATGCTAACTATGCCTTTGGTACGAATACGAACCCGCAAGCTGTGCTACATGACCAGCGCACGCAGGTCAATGTGGGCGTCACCTGGCGCATGAAAGTCCTCTAATACGTTATACTATATACTATGAGCCTTTACAGACATCTTAGCGAGGCGATCGCCTCGACACTACATACACTCTACGACCTCACCACGACCGCTGACGAGATCACGCTGACCGCCACACGACCTGAGTTTGAGGGGCATGTGACGCTCGTCGTCTTCCCCTACCTCAAGGCTTCGCGCAAGTCTCCCCAAGAGACCGCCGAGACGATCGGTGCCAAGCTACAGGAGCAGACAGATCTCATAGCTTCCTATGGCGTGGTCAAGGGCTTTCTCAACCTCACGCTGACCGACTCAGCGTGGCTCGCAGCACTGCGAGAGATTGCCGAGACACCGCACTACGGACACATCACACCGACAGAGCAGTCGCCCCTCGTGATGATTGAGTACTCCTCACCAAACACCAATAAACCCCTGCACCTGGGACACGTTCGCAACAACCTACTCGGCTACAGCCTCGCTCAGATACTAGAGGCGAGCGGGCATCGTGTGGTCAAGACGAATATCGTCAACGACCGTGGCGTGCACATATGCAAGTCAATGCTGGCATGGCTACGCTGGGGCAATGGCGAGACGCCTGAATCTTCGGGCAAGAAGGGCGACCACCTCATCGG